>JANLYZ010000249.1:0-20733 GCA_031365905.1 Chloracidobacterium sp.
CACTTCAGGTGGTTATTGTTTGGCCGGTCGCTACCGCTCCCGGTTCTGATGTTTGAAGAAAGGATCGGGCTCATGGCGAAAGCAGCGACTCAAGCGACAAAGAAATCGATCTACGGCGTTCACCCCGGCGTGGCTATGACGCAGAAATGGATCGCAGAGCTCAAGCAGAAAACCGGGCGGACGCTCGATGAATGGTTGCGACTCATAAAGAAGTCGGGACCAAAGGACGAGAAGTCGCGCCGCGAGTGGTTGAAGACAGCGCATGGACTGGGCACCAACTACGCGTCGTGGCTCGCGGAACGTGCTGAGGGCAAAGGCGCTGAAATCGGTGACCCCGATGCGTATCTTGAAGCAGCGGAGGGTTACGTCGAACAAATGTTCTCCGGCACGAAGTCTGGGTTGCGGCCAATCTATGAGGTGCTCCTCAAGGTGGGCCTGAAAATCGCCAAAGACGTGAAGGCTTGTCCCTGCCAGACGATTGTTCCCTTTTATCGCAATCACGTGTTCGCACAAATCAAACCCACCACAACGAAACGAGTCGACATTGGTTTCGCGCTCGGAGACATGAAATTGAAAGGCAGGTTGATCGATACCGGCGGCTTCGCGAAAAAGGATCGAATCACGCATCGCATCCCGCTCGAGGCAGTCAACGATATCGACGACGAAGTTAAGCATTGGCTGAAAGTCGCCTACGACCGCGACGCTTAATTTTGTAACGCAAACTGTTAGTTTGCGTACGCCAGTTATGGTCAGGCGCTCCTGATGAAACCTCGCAAACTAACAGTTTGCGCTACAACTGCCGAGAGGGATCATGACAACAAGAACAACTAAACCGGCTCCGCGCATGAGCGACGAAGCGGTAAAAACAAAAACCGGCAAGACCTGGAAAGAGTGGTTTGCCATCCTCGATAAAGCCGGGGCGAAGAAGATGAGCCACCGGGAGATCGTTAATTACCTGAAGGCCAAACAGGGTGTTGGCCCGTGGTGGCAACAAATGGTGGCTGTCAGTTATGAAGAAGCGCGCGGCTTACGCGAGCGGCATCAGAAGCCCGCCGGATTTCAGATCAGTGTCAGCCGGACGGTCAACGCGCCTATCAGTAAACTCTATTACGCCTTTGCAAACGACAAGGCTCGCAACGCCTGGCTCCCTGAAAAAGGACTGGCGGTGCGCACGGCGACGGCCAACAAGTCCATGCGCGTCACCTGGAACGATGTGAAGACGAGCATGGAGATTAGTTTTATTTCGAAAGGTGAGAACAAGAGCCAGGTCGTCGTGCAGCACAGCAAACTTCCCAACGCCAAAGCTTCGACGACGATGAAGACTTACTGGGGCAAGGCGCTCGATCGCCTGCGCGCGTCGCTGGAAAAGTAAGCACGCGAATTGCTGGGGACCGGCGGGCGGGACGCGCGCAACGCAATGCTCTGGGCCTACCTGAAAATTCCACTCAAGCGATTTGCCGGGACCGCGGGCGTCCCGCCCGCAATGAGCGCGAAGCGCGAACAAGACTTCTTGCAAACAAGCAAACCTCGTCCTTCTTCACCAGCGCAGACAATCCGACCCTAAGACAGTTAGTATCATCCAACATGTCACTGATTGAAGATCCTCATCAGGATGAGCTTCGCGCTGCTGGCTGGCACAGTCGGGGCTACTTACCCCACTTCTACGGCATCGTGCTCCCGCAATTCATCACGTTCCACCTTGCTGACTCGATGCCACGGAAGGTTATCGAACGTTGGCACCAAGAGCTAAAGTCGGTCCAGGACGAACAGCAAAGACTTCTGTTAATACGACGCGTGGAAAGATATTTGGATCAGGGATACGGGGAACTCCTTCTCAAGGACGCGCGAGTTGCAGACATGGTTCAGAACTCGCTGCTGAAGTTCGACGGCTTACGATACCGGCTCTTTGCATGGGTAGTCATGCCAAATCATGTGCATTCATTGATGACGCGGTTTGAAGAATTCGAGCTGAAGAATATTCTTCATTCACTTAAGTCATACACAGCACACGAGGCTAACAAGATATTGCGGCGCGAAGGGAAATTCTGGATCGACGACTATCTTGATAGATACATCAGAAACGAAAAGCACTTTTGCAAGACTGTTGAGTAATTTTAAAACTACCCGGTGAAAGGAGGCTTGTGTGAAAAACCACGCGACTTGCCCTTTAGTAGTGCCTGGTTCAGAAAGGCCAAGCAAAACGAATAGAAGTTGTTCGCGCTTCCGCTCATTGCGGGCGGGACGCCCGCGGTCCCAGCAAATCGCCTGATTGGAAACTTCCAAGTAGAACGAAAGGCAACGTTGCGACGCCCGCGGTCCCATTGAGGAAGGATCCCATGGTCTCCTTGCAAGCAAACGACTCAGTCGCACCATCAGCTCACGCCTCCCGTCACCTGGCGCTGGGCCGGCGCGGCGAAGAGTTGGCCGCCGCTTATCTGCTGCAAGCCGGCTATCGATTAGTCGCCGCAAACTTCTCCGTGCCAGTGGGCCGAAATCGAGCCAGCGCGCTAATCAATGTCGAGATTGATTTGGTTGCTTACGAAGGCGAGACGCTTTGCTTTGTTGAGGTAAAGTCGCGCGCTTCGGATTGGTTTGCGCCACCGGAAGTGAACGTTGACCGACGCAAGCAGCGCCAGATCGCGCGCGCCGCGAGAGCGTATCGACGCCTGTTTGACCTCGCCGGCGAGCCCTATCGCTACGACGTAGTCACCGTCGTCTTGCCTGCCGAAGATGAACACTCAACAGAGTTTAATATCAAACTCCTGCGCAACTATTGGACCGAGAATCAACTGCGCAAGCGCATATGGTCCGAGCGGCATTGGGACTAAAGGAAAGCGCAGTCCAATGTCCAAGGTCCAATGTCCGGCTCCCTAAGACGACTTTGGACTTTGGATTTTTGATTTTGGACTTTGAACTTTCACGGCACGCGCGGCGGCGCATTCTTCACATACCTATCAAACCAACTGATCATCTCGTAGAGAGTGTGTTCGATTGATTCGCGAGCCGCGTAACCATGCGCTTCAAGCGGGAGGATGACAAGCCGAACGGTGCCGCCTGTGCCGCGAATCGCCGCATACATGCGCTCGGATTGGATCGGGAAAGTACCGGTGTTGTTGTCGGCTTCGCCGTGGATCAAGAGAATCGGGGCTTTGATCTTGTCAGCATAGAGGAAGGGCGACACCTTGAGATACAGTTCGGGAGCTTCCCAGAGGATGCGGCGCTCGCTCTGAAAACCAAAGGGAGTGAGCGTGCGGTTATATGCGCCGCTACGTGCCACTCCGGCTCGAAAACTATTGGAGTGGGCCAGCAGGTTTGCAGTCATGAAGGCGCCGTAAGAATGCCCACCGACCCCGACGCGATCACGATCCGTCACCCCTAATTCGACTGCTTTATCAATCGCCGCCTGCGCACTCATCACGATCTGCTCAATATAGGTGTCATTCACTTTCTCCGGATCGCTGCCGACGACCGGCATCGTCGTATTGTCTAAAACTGCGTAGCCTTCCAACAGAAAGAAAAGCTCCGACGCACCAAGGATAGTTGTGTAACGCTGCGTCGAGCCGGAGACCTGACCGGCCGTCGCGGCGTCGCTGAACTCGAGCGGATAGGCCCAGACGACGGTCGGGAGTCGCATCCCCTCTTTATAATTCGGCGGCAGGTAAAGCGTGAATGAACATGTCACACCGTCCTTGCGTTGATAAGTGACTAGGCGCTTGGTAATGCCGCGCAGTTGTGGTGTCGGATCAGAAAAATTTGTAATCGGTTTTGACGACGACACATAGTTCATGCCGCTCGACGGCGCCTGCATATTCTGAACCGTGACTGTTGTTGTACGAATGAAGTAGTTCGGCGGGTCGCTTGGAGACTCGCGGCGCGTAATGAACTGCGTACCTTCGTCTTTCAAAAGCGCGATTGGTGCTTCGTACTCCCGCTTGCCGCTGCGAAAGAGACGTACTGTTTGAAGCGACTTTAAGTTCATCGCGTCGAGGAACGGAAGGTCGCCTTCCGGCGATGCGCCCGCGCCGGAAAGATAGATGCTGTCGCCGTTCTGTACGATCGCGCGCTTGTCGTTCGGCAACAGGCGCGTCATCGGTGAGCCGGGATCGTTGTAGCGGTCCTGCACGTTGCGATGCCAGATCGTACGCGGTTGCTCCCCCGGATTGTCAGCGTGGACCAACATTGTGTGCACCTTGCGCGTGTCCCGATCATAATCGGTGATGAAGACATTATCGTCGTGCTCGGTCCACTCAATGTCGGAGAACCGCTGCTCGGTCTGCATCAACTCAACGGGTGGGTCTTTGAAAGGAAATGGATCCATTAAGACACGATCACGGTGCGGCACTTTCAACTTTGGGTTGCCCTTGTCCAGCGCGACGACCCAAATGAGCGTTGCCGGTGCAGTCGGTCGCCAGGTGTATTCGCGCGCGCCTTCTGGAACGCCGCCAATCGGGACTTGATCCGCCAACGGCAAACTCGCGAGCTTGGATACGACTTGCCCCTTCAAGTCCCAGACCTGGACTTCTTTCGGAAACGAGTCGGCAGTGAACAGGTAAGAGAAGGGACGATGCAAGGCGGCGGTCAGTACCAGTTGACCATTCGGCGCCGGATCGACTGTCTCAAAGATCGCAGGCTGTCCGAGGTTCGTTACTTTGCCGGTTGTCGAATCAAGGAGCGCAAGCTGTGAGGTCGCGTAGTATTCAAATTGGTCTTCATCGTAAGGATTCTTTAGCAGGTCTTCGAAGGTTGGCAGCGGGCCGGCCTTGCCCGTGCTTTCCTGTATCACCGGCTCGCGCGGTACGTTCGGCGCCGCTGCGATCTTTGGGCGATTCAATGGCACGAGTTGCACGAGTAGCGTGCGGTTGTCAGGCAGCCATTGGTAGGGCGCGCCATAAACGGCGTTGATGCGCACGCCCTTTAGTTGTTTGATCTGGCCCGTTGTGCTGTCGCCTACCCACAACTCGATCCCTGTCGAGGTCGTGTTCAGAAACGCGAAATGTTTGCTGTCAGGACTCCACTGCGGAAGGTCGATGTGCGCCCCGGCTGGCAAGGCGACGTGCGTGTCTGCGCCATCAGCGACGCGCTTCAACGCTAGCGCGACGTAGTAAGGCGAACGATGCGGGCCATTGGTGTTGGGGTTGATTCGTAAGCCAGCTAGTCTGAGCATCGGTTGCGCGAGATCACTGATGGGTGGGTAGCGCACACCTGTCGCCAGCAACAGCACCCCGCGCGAAGGGCTAATAGAAACCTGCGGCGTAACCGGCGCATTGAGAACGTCGAGCACCTCTTTCGGGGGCTTCTTATAAGCTTCCTGCGCTGCCACGAAATTGGCGAGCAGCAGCAACAGCGCGAACGAGGTGAATCTGGTAAACCGTGATTGAGAGATTTTCATCGCGCGCGACTCCTCTTATAAAGAAAGCAGAATTGGCTCAGCGGCTTGTTAGTGCGTGTTGGTGGAAGCAGACGGAAGTTATGCGAGATGACTGATGGAAGTCAACTGAAAGCCCTTAACTTGACAACAATGATCGAATCGTTAGAATCGTCGGTGCTCTAAAGCGGGAGTAGCTCAGTGGTAGAGCATCGCCTTGCCAAGGCGAGGGTCGCGAGTTCAAATCTCGTCTCCCGCTCCAGTTCTTTTAAGGATGAGGGATGAAGGATGAAGGATGAAGACCTCGGCCGGGATTCATAGTTTCAAATTCATCCTTCATCCCTCATCCTTCATCCTTTCTGGGCGGCGTAGCCAAGTGGTAAGGCAGAGGTCTGCAAAACCTTTATTCATCGGTTCGATTCCGATCGCCGCCTCCAAAACTTCTCAACAACTTAGGGCGATAGACAAAACGTGCTGCATTTACCTTAACGGGAAGTAGTCGATGTATATCTCCCCCTTCTCGAAGCCGCCGCGCTTGGGCGTTGGCAGCTGTTTCGGGGCGCCCGCGACGGCCGGCACTTCGCTGCCGGGCAGGGTGATCGCGACTTGGTCGCTACGCACGATCGTGCTCTTTTTCGCCAGGGCGTCCAGCAACGGACCGCGCGGCACTTCGCTGTCGTTCGCCACACTACCGAAGCTGTCCTCCTGCGTCGAGCACATGGACGCAAAGTCTCCGCCCATCGTCTCCACCGCGCTGACCGGCGTTGCATTCGTGCTGCCGTGGTGCCCGACCTTGTAAAAGTCCAGATGGCTGAGAATCGACGCGCTGTCCTTGTCGATCTTATCCGCCGACGGAGCCTTCTCCGGGGTGCCACCGTACATCCAGTACTCCCAGTTGCCACCTTGCGCGTCTCCCGCGAATAGAAGTTTCTTGCCAGCGAACGTGAAGAGCACAACGAGACTCTGATTGTTTAGAAAGTTATCGAGTGTTTTCGCCGCCGTGAAGAGCATACTCGGTTGCGCGGCCTGGATCGCGGCCTCCATGGCGGCACCGGGCAATTTCTTTGATTCACGGGAGAATTCGCGGAACGCCGAGGGCGGGTACTCGCTCGCCTTCGCATGCCACGATGTTCCGAAAGGATCAAAAGTCTTGCCGTTGCCGTCCTCGGCTTCTCCCAGGTACTGGCCGACGCCTTTCTTGAGGTCCATAAGCTTCATGAAGTCGACTGCGTCGAGCGGAGGCGGGCCCAGGATCTGGGCGGTAAGCCCGGCACCTTCCAGGACCTTCGGCATCTTCGGAGTGTCACCCTTCACGTAGTATTCCGGCTCCAGGCCCAGGCCGGTCTTCAGGAACGTGAGCGAGGCAGCGTTGGTGCCGCCGCCCTTGCCGGGCTTCTTGGCGGATGGGGCGCTGCCCGTAGCGGCAAGATCGGCGTGATCGATGCCGGTTGCGTTTTGGAGCATGGCCAGGATCTCGTCCGTGTCGGGGTCGTCTTTGCCCGCCATCGCAAGGCGGCTCTGCATGCCCAGGGCGAGCGCCGTCAACTCTTCCTGGAATTCGCTGGCCAGCGACTTCTTCTTCTCCTTCTTTTCGTTCGGGTCGTACTCCGTCTCCCAGAAGGACATCCAGAGGGCGCCGACCTTGAAGTCGTTGAAGACCTCGGCCGCACGACTGAAGCCAATGATGTGGTCCTGATGCCGGTGCGTGACAATGATCAACGCCAGCTTCTTCTCCGTCTCTTCTGCCATGTGAGCGACGGCCGCCTTGATCGTTCCGATGTCGCCCTTCTTCGTCTTGCCCGGGGTGACGCCGCAGTCGATCAGGATGTGCTGCGGCCCGTCGTCCGTCGGCACGGTCATGAGGAAGAAATCGCCAAAGCCGACGCGATACATACGGATACGCAGTTCTTCTTTTTTCGCCTTGCTCTTTTTCGTGGCCATGTCAGATGCCTCCGTGCAGCATAGAGAAGTTGATCTGGAAGCGGCTCCGGTCGCTCGTGCCGGCGAGGCCGAGGTGCTCGCCGAAGCGCCGCTGGCGCTCCTCGCGTTGGGGGGTAAGGTTCTTCGCGATCACGTAACGAATCGGCGACTCGTTCTTGTCCGCACCCGGTTCGCCGACCACCGGCTTGCTGATGATGAGTGTCGCGCCACCCCGAAACTTGATTTTGCCGAACTTGGGCGCCGCTTTATTGAAGTCCTTTTCGACCGTTTGCACTGTCTCAACCACCATGTCCGTACGCAGACTGCCGTCGGAATTGATGCGGAACACCGGATGGAAGGAGGTGACGATTACTGGAACGCCGGCTGAGAAGCCGAGTAGTTTGCGTTCCTTGGTGACGTAGGCCCGCAGTAGGTCGCCGGCGTTGTCCTTCTGTGCCCTGGTGAGCCCGTTCGGATCGCCAAAATCGAGGCCGACGACCGGAGGAAGAGTCTCTGGCGCGCGCGGCCAGCGAATAGAGTCGTCGCTAAAGAACCCGGCACCCTCCGGCATGATGCCGCGCAGCCGGAACGACTGCATGATCGCGTCGCGGATGCCCATCTCGTCCTCCGGATGGAGATCGAAGTCCGCCGTCACGATCGAGCGCAGATATGATCCGAACGTGATGTCAACCGGGGCGCTGTAGTCGAGCGCGCGGACGCAGAGCCTAAAGAAAAGCCGGGCCAGCCCGCTCGCTTCTTTACAAAGCCGCACGGCGAGCGGGCGAGGGATGTCGACGGGACTCGAACTACCGCCGCCGGCGCGGAAGATGCGCCACAGATCCGCGGTGCGCTTCAGGTAGATCGCGAAATATGCATCGAACACCGCGGCCACCAGGATCGAACCGCGAGCGTGCGGTTCCGTGATCTTCTGTATGTCGTCCGAGTTTGGCTTTGTGCCGAGAGCGGAGCGCAGCGCCCGATTCTTGCCGGTGGCCTCGCCGAACTGCTGTGCGAGTTCGATGAGCGGATTGCGCGCGCTGATCTGCGCGCTGAGCAATGGGCCCTTCTTTTCTTGCGCGGTCGCGGTCGAGTAATCGTCGTAGCTCGTGGTCTCGGCATCCGGCCTCAGTTGGTACTGGTATAACCTGCCGCCAGTCCTTTCCATCGTGTCCATCAGCACTTCCTCGTAGGTGAAGTGTTGAAAGAGCGCGGCAAGGTCTGCAAACGCCTCGTGGAACGCCGGAACATCCGGGTTTGTTTGTTCTGTGAAGAATGCGCGAATGCCGTCGACAATCGCATGCGTAGTCTCGTGCACCACAACGTCGTGCGAGAGGCAGGTGAACACCGGCTGTCCCGGCAGGTTGCGCCCGACATCCTTCGCGCCGGCGCGGAAGTAGCCGAAGAGAATGCCGTGCGCGTTTGGACTATAGAACGCGTTCTGTCCGACGAAGGCGTGCGGATAGATATTGAGCGTATAGATGTCCTCGCGTCCCGCAGCCTCGAGATCGCCTTCGCGCAGACCGCGGCGCCAGTGGATGCGGCGTCCAAGCGCCTCCTCGAAACGCTGGATGGCATTGGTGATGACCGCGTACACCATCTGCTGGTGGAAGTACGGATCGGCCTCACTCGGATTAAGTCCGCCGCGAAGCAGGATACCCCTGTCGTCGAGGTTGACCGGCTTGTAGTACCTCTTGTTCGCGCCGTCATAGTCGACGACGGCGATCGCATTTGGAGCCCAGCGGTCGCATACGACTGGTCCAGGATCAAGCTCCTGGAACCGGACGGCCATCGACATCTCGTTGCCGAGCAGCCTGCCAGCACTCGGATCGAACGCATAGGCCTTAAGCGGCCGCGTGACCGGGTTTTCGATCTTCATATTTATGTTCACCTCATATGAGAATGCAATTCGCCTCTAAAACATTTCCCTGCCCTGACAATCCCACTGATTCCGGGAGCGTTTAAAGACGAATTTGGTGTCGCGCAATCTTATACACTTGCTACTACAGGCATTCAATAGAAACGCGTTGAATAGATAGCAAAAGAACAACCCTTACCAAGCCTTACTTGGACTTGCCCTGAATCATTCCGGATTCCAGGGCCATCGGGCGCTCGACGCGCAGCGCAGAATACGACCGCATAAAGCCAGTCGCAAGAGCCAAGGCCGCTTAACAATCCGAGTGAATTCGACTGCGGGGACTCGATGACCAACGGTGGATCGAACCTTGCCATCGTCAACCGCACGAAGTAGCTCGCCATCGGTGCAAAACTTAAACCCTTAGCGAGCCACGGAACGCCCTGCCAGCATAGTAAGATTCTGCTCCGTTGTGATACACGAAGACATTGCCATAACGACGATCACAAAAGAGTGCGCCGCCGAGTTTTCTAATAGCAGGAGGTGTTTTCACCCAGCTCGATGTTTTCGTATCGAAACTTCCCAGTTTCTGCAGCTCCCGATATTGTTCTTCCGTTAACAGTTCAATCCCCATGGCAGCGGCCACATCGGTAGCGCTATCTTTTGGTTTATGTTCTTTTCTTGCAGCCAGCGCTTCGCCGTCGTAACAGAGACTTCGGCGGCCTTTAGGGCTTTCCGCAGAACAATCATAAAAAATGTATTCGCCAGTCTTCTTATCAAACCCGACAACATCGGGTTCACCGCCAGTTCTTTCCATCTCATTGAGCGACCACAATTTTTCAGCATCAGCTTTCAGCTTTGCTTCTACTTTGGCCCACTCAAGACCTTCATGGCGGTTCATGTTTTTCGCAAAACGGGCTTTCAAAGTTCTGAGCAGTTCTTCGCGTTGTGTGGGTGACAATTTAGGATTCATTCTCTTCATTTATTGATTAACTGAAATTGTTTTTCTATCCGCAGGGCTGAAGTATCACGATACCCTAACCAGGATTTAGAGATACAGAAGGGACTAAACTCGACGCCTTAGGAATCCGGTCAGCGAAACTTCAGCTTCAGCCCGACCGAGGTCAGTGCTTATAGATCTTCGCGGTGAAAGGACCTTTGACGACAAGTTCTTTGTCGTCCATTTTTCCGCTGGCGTTGATTTCCCCGGTGATCGTGTCCCCGTCAACCGCCGTGATCTTTACTTCAGACGCCGCCGGGTTGCTCGTCGATGCTGGGTACAAGTAAAGCCGTTCTTCTTTGCCGTTCCTGAAAACGTAAACGTTAATCAGTTCAAAACTCATCGGTGCCGAGCCGGTCTTGCCTCCTTTGTAGATCGCGGCCTTAAGAGGGGTGTCAACGCCTGTGCCGCCGTCGTCGTGGATGGACAGAAAGATTTTGACCTGCTCGGGCGCGGTGAGCGCGTCATTGTTTGGGTTTTTTTTGGCGGCGTCGAATTCGTAATTCCGAATCGTTATCCAGCGCAGGGCGTGTTTGTTCCTGGCGGGATCTGAGGACGAGCCGCTAAATAAAGCTTCCTGCACGGTGGCGAAGCCAGACTTAGCTATAAACGGAATCTCTTTTCCGTCGTACTTTATTTCAATCGTCGAAGTCTCAGTTTTTGGACGGCTTGCGCAAGCCGCAACCAGCAGACAGGCGGCGGCAATTACTAAAAGGTTTTTCACTCGCGGTTCCTTTCGTTTTCCTGATGATCTATTTCGCTTTGGGTAGTTTGGCGCTGAAGGTGCCTTTGATCGACTTGTCGCCTTCCGTCAAATTCACTTCTCCGCTCACGGTGTCGGCAGTAACGGAAGTTATGTTTACATTGCCATTAATTTTTTCATGGCCAAACGATGTGTCAAAGTCAGTCTCCGTCTGTTTACCGTCGCCGAAGGTGGTGATTCTGACAAAGCGAACGCCATTGGCTTTGTCGAACTTCGCGCTGTACGTCCCCGTTTTGATTGGCGAGTCATCTTTTGTCCCTTCGTCACCCGTCAATTGGATTTCGACGCGTATCTGATCCGGCGCGGTCAGTGGTTTTCTCATCCATCCGGGAAACGAGGTGTCCATCTCATAGTTGGCTATATAGATCGTGTGAGCAAAAGTTTGCACGTTCGGTTTGCCGGGCGCGGTGGAAATGACGTTGCCGTAATTAACGAAGCCGGACTTGACGTTCAAAGTTGAATCTTTGCCGCCGAATTTAAGATCGAGTTTTGGCGCCGACGTGCTGACGCTGGATCCGCCGCATGCTGTCAGAAAGAGGCTGACGAGAATAACCGTCAAGAGTTTTTTCATATGATTCTCCATCGTTGTTTGAATTACTTGTAAACGACAGCAAGGTTTCGCCGTAGTACAACGTAATAAGTAGGTTCGTTATCTTGATACTCGCTGGATCCAGTTCGAAGGATCCGGCGCGGGGGGTTACGTAACGGAACGCGGAGAAGAAATCTACCGGCACCTTGCGTTGGAAGGCGGCGGTTATTGAAAGGCGGCGAATCTTACTTTGAAACCGGCATTTGCGCAATGACTTCCCGCCATCTCATTAGCACCGTGGCTTTAGACCGGTGGATCGGGATCGATTTCGACAAGGGAAACCGTTGAACGGTTTCCGTTAGTCTATACTTGAATCAATGACCGACCCGGGGAACAAGACTCAGACAAGTAACGACACGATAGTCGTGTCCCCCATCAAGCGCGTCAGTGGCGAGTTGCGTTTGCGCGGGGATAAATCGATCTCACATCGCGCCGCCATGATCGCCTCGCTGGCAACCGGCGAGTCGGTTTTGGAAAACTTTTCAACGGCACGCGATTGCGCGGCCACGCTCGATTGCCTGGAAGCTCTTGGCGTTCCCATCGTCAGGAAAGGAGCCACTGTTGCGATCAGTGGTGTCGGGATTTCAGGTTTACGAGAACCGAAGCAAATCCTCGACGCGCAAAACTCGGGCACCACGATGCGCCTGCTCGCGGGCATTCTTGCGGGCCAACCTTTCCGAACGACGATCACAGGCGATGATTCCCTGCGCAGTCGTCCAATGCTAAGGGTCGCCGAGCCGATGCGTTTGATGGGCGCGCGAGTTGAGCTTGAGCCAGACGGCTGCGCGCCGGTTCAAATCAATGGGCGTCGGCCATTGCGTCCAATCAACTATCAACTTCAAATCCCGAGCGCGCAGCTCAAGTCCGCGGTGTTGCTGGCTGGATTGTTCACTGACGGAATCACGACCGTCGAGGAACCAACGCAAACGCGCGATCACACGGAACGTTTGTTGAGTGAATTCGGATCGTTGGTTGAACGAAACGGAAACGCGATCAGTATTCAGGGTGGCGCGGAATTGCATTCCTGTCAGCTTTTTATTCCCGGAGATATTTCTTCTGCGGCGTTCTTCATCGCCGCCGCCGTTTCCCTTCCCGGTTCTGATCTACTCATTCGCGACGTCGGTCTTAATCCGACACGTACAGCTTTTCTTTCGATGCTCACAAAGATTGGCGCGGCGATTAGCGTTTCAGATGAGCGGATGGAGGGTGGCGAGCCGATGGGTTCGCTTCGCGTCCGCGGCGTTGCCTTGTCTCGTAAACTAAAGCTCAAAGTTTCTGGCGCTGAAGTCGCAAAACTGATCGACGAACTACCGTTGTTGGCTTTTTTGGCGGCGAGTCTCGGCGTCGAGATGACCTTGCACGACGCCGGTGAGTTGCGAGTGAAGGAATCAGATCGCATCGCAGCCACCGTAGCGAACCTCGCTCTTATGGGCGCGCAAATCGAAGAGCGTAAGTACGGTTGGCAGCTCAAACGCGGTGGCGAGTTAAACGGCGCGCAGCTTTCAGCATTCAAAGACCATCGCATTGCCATGGGTTGCGCAGTCGCTGCTTTGTCCGCAGCCGGGCCGTCGCAAATCGAAGGCGCGCGAGATTCCGTGGCCGTGTCGCTGCCGGAGTTCTGGAGTCTGCTGGACAGCGTGGCGGAGTGATTGGCGTTATGTCAGAACCACCTGCGTCAGCGGGTGGCTTCGTAAACGCAATTGTGAACCAACAGCGTCAGCGCGTGGGTGTGCTGCGAGATTGGAAGCCACCCGCTAACGCAGGTGGTTCTGACATCAAGGCCTGTTGCTTTTCGCGGTCAGTGCAGTCAGAATCTAAGCGAGCAACCGAGTCCAAATTAGCCCAATTATAAGAGGCCCTTCTGATGACTATTCTCCATGATGATATTGCAACCGCAGCAGCCAGCGCGCGCGACACTTCCGTTCCCCTAAGTACCAACGAGCACCTGCTCCGCTGGGTTGAGAAAATGGCGCAGCTTACGCAGCCGGCTGCAATCCATTGGGTGGACGGCACCGTCGAAGAAGACGAAATGCTCAAGGCCCAGATGGTCGCCGGCGGCACCTTCATCAAACTTAATGAAGAGTTGTGGCCGGGTTGTTACTACGCGCGTTCCGACCGGAGCGACGTCGCGCGCGTCGAAGATCGCACGTTCATCTGTTCACTTTCCAAAGACAGCGCCGGTCCGACGAACAACTGGGAAGAGCCGTTTCAGATGCGGCGGAAACTAAAAGAACTTTTCCAGGGATCAATGCGCGGACGCACGATGTATGTGTTGCCGTTCAGCATGGGCCCGGTCGGTTCGCCGATGTCTCAGATTGGCGTGCAACTGACTGACTCGCCCTACGTCGTCGTCAACATGCGAATCATGGCGCGCATAGGTTTACCTATCTACGCAGAGATCGACAAGGACGCGAAGCGCGTCGTCCCGTGCATGCATTCGGTTGGCGCACCGCTCGCCCCGGGAGAAAAGGATGTGCCGTGGCCTTGTAACAAGGAGAAGTACATCGTTCATTTTCCCGAGACGCGCGAAATCTGGTCCTACGGTTCCGGCTATGGCGGCAACGCGCTGCTAGGCAAGAAATGTTTTGCGCTGCGCATCGCTTCGAACATTGCGCGCGACGAAGGCTGGATGGCCGAACACATGTTGATCGTCGGTGTGGAAGATCCGAAAGGCGAAAAGACTTACGTGACTGCCGCATTTCCGAGCGCGTGCGGCAAGACAAACTTCGCTATGTTGATTCCGCCCGCGGGATTTGAGGGTTGGAAAGTTTGGACCGTCGGCGACGACATTGCCTGGATCAAACCAGACGCAAACGGGCGGCTGCGCGCGATCAATCCCGAGGCAGGCTTCTTTGGCGTCGCCCCGGGCACTTCGGAAAAAACTAATCCGAACGCGATGGCCACGCTCGCGAGCAACAGCATCTTCACCAACGTCGCGCTTACCCCGGAAGGCGGAGTTTGGTGGGAAGGAATGACTGACGAGCCACCCGCAGAATGTCTTGACTGGCAGGGCAACAAGTGGACGCCCGAGATCGCGAAAGAGACCGGCGCCAAAGCCGCGCACCCTAATGCGCGTTTCACCGCACCGGCGAAACAGTGTCCAACGATTGATCCGGCCTGGGAAGATCCGAATGGAGTACCAATCAGCGCCATCATTTTTGGCGGCCGTCGCGCTACCACGATGCCCCTGGTCTATCAGGCGTTCAACTGGAGCGCCGGCGTCTACGCCGGAGCAACGATGGGATCAGAGATGACTGCCGCGGCGGCGGGAACCATCGGCAAAGTGCGACGCGACCCCATGGCCATGCTGCCGTTTTGCGGTTATCACATGGGCGACTATTTCCGACACTGGATTCGGATGCAGCGTTCACTCAGCGAAACGCCGCGCATCTTCCATGTGAACTGGTTCCGCAAAGACGACGAGGGCAACTTCTTGTGGCCCGGCTTCGGCGAAAACATGCGCGTGCTCAAATGGATTGTGGATCGCTCGCATGGCGGCGCCGTGGCAAAGGAAACACCGATCGGCTGGATGCCGCACTATGAGGACGTTGAGTGGAAGGGCCTCGACTTCCCGAAGGATAAGTTTGATGCGCTACAGGAATTCGATCGCGTGGCGTGGCGCAATGAAGTGCTCGGACACGAAGAACTTTTTCTTGATCTCCACGACCGCCTGCCGCCAGAAGCCGTCTACGAACGTGAACTTCTGATCTGCCGGCTCTAACCCGGGACACTGACGCGCAAGTTTCTCGCGAGGAGTCCGGCGAATCAATCTTGATTCAGAATGCAGTAAGATTAAGGCGTCGATACGCGGCGGGCCCGACCGGTAGCTTTTGCCCCTGACATCGGATTCGAGACTGCAGAACCGGCGGCACTTTCGCCCGGTGCCTTTTGCTTTTGCATCAGCTCCGCCTGCTCGTATGGATCCAGCCGAGCAAAAACATAAAACAAGTCACCGCTGCGCACCGCACCAAGATATCTGAAAGTAGTTTGCACAACTTCGCCGACTTTGAGCGTTTGAGAACTGGGAGGCCGCTCGAATAGCAGTCGCAATTCATCAGCGGCCACAGCTTCGAGTTCCGGGAGGTAGTCGTTCTGAGTTTCGCGCGCTATCTGAATCGCCTTCTGCCGCAGGGCGCGGATGCGATTCAAGTTTCGGTGATAATACACTGGGGTTATCTCATGGCGACTGGCGCGATCGTCAACCACTTCCTGTTCATTTCGGAGATAACCGAGATACGCACGCACGACGGGACCGAATTCCTCGTCAGACCTCGCAGTTTGTGCGGATACCAACACACCGGAGCCGAAGATCATAAGTGATCCGATAAGCGCCGCACGGATCAGTCGAGAATAGACCATTGCGTTTGAGCCTCTGAACGGAAATAAGAACTGAAAAATGTCACTGCGGGGAACAGCTCTGGATTGTAGCAGGAGCTGAGCTAACCTCCGTTGCGCCCTCGTTTCAGCAATGTTACATTGATCTTCACTTTCAGTTAAGCGGCTATGGCAACGAGGCTCACCTTGAACAGCTCTGCCACGGGAAAAAAAGTTGCGCTGGGAATCAGCGGCGGGATAGCAGCATATAAGGCGGCGGAAGTCTTGCGCGGACTCCAGCGGGCCGGCTGCACGGTCCGCGTGGGCATGACAAAACGCGCCTGCGAGTTTGTGCAACCGCTCACCTTTCGAGCGCTTTCGGGCTCCCACGTAATCGTAGACGATTACGCCCCTGACAACCCTGATCCCATTGCCCACATCACCTTTTCACAAACAGTTGATTTGTTTTTGATAGCTCCCGCGACCGCCAATATCATCGGCAAGATGGCGAACGGCATCGCCGACGACTTCTTAACTTCAACTTATCTCGCCTCGACTGCTCCGGTTCTGATTGCCCCGGCGATGAACACTTCAATGTGGCACCATCCCGCGACGCAACGAAACCTGGAACAACTCAAAGCCGATGGTGTTTTTGTTATAGAACCTGACGAGGGCGAGATGGCGTGCGGGACCGTCGGGCCAGGCCGGCTTAGCGAGCCCGAAAGAATCGTGGCGACAGCGTTAGACATTTTGCAGAATTCCGCGCCGGTGCATTCCAGCGATCTGGCAAACGAACATCTATTGATTACCGTCGGGGCAACTCGCGAAGCAATAGATCCGGTTCGCTTTCTGTCGAACAAGTCCTCCGGACGGATGGGATTTGCGATAGCCGCCGCTGCCCGGAAACGTGGAGCCCACGTTACGATTATCGCGGGAACGACGACTACGAATCCGCCCCCCGACGTTCAGCTTATTCGCGTTAACTCGGCGGCGGAAATGCACGCTGCGGTGATGAGTCAACTTCCGGCTGCGTCAATCTTCATTGGCGCCGCGGCAGTAGCGGATTATCGACTGGCCAAACCTGCAGCGGAAAAAATCAAGAAGACTGAGTCGACGCTGTCATTGGAACTTGAACGCACTCCCGATATTCTCCGCGAAGTATCAGACACGAAACAGGAAAGACTGCTGGTAATCGGTTTCGCCGCGGAGACTGAAAACGTAATAGCGAACGCGCGCGGAAAGATGAACAGCAAGAATCTCGATGCGATAGTCGCCAACGATGTCAGCCAGAGCGGCGTGGGGTTTGACACTCCGACGAATGAAGTAACGATCATAAGCCGCGATCGAAAGGCGCCAATTCACGTACCGTTGATGGCGAAGACAAGTGTCGCGGATATTATCCTGGATGAGGTCGTCCGGTTGCGCGCGCGCGTCAAACCGGTTGGTTCAATTGAATCGGCCCTGAAACGCCCCAGGAAAGCATCAGGTTAAACGCCCCCGTCGGTCATTCAATAAAACTGAAGCGCAATGCAAACTGAAGCCCAACTTGCTGAGTTCCTGTCGCTCGTAAAAGATACCCGCGAGCAACTGGCCTATCTAAAGGAACTCGGCGTCGAAGGCGCGAAGAAAGTTTCTCCGGAATCAGCCGCGCCGATATCGCTGGAAACGGGACGACCGGCAAATGCTACCGTCCCTCAGCAAACCGGCAGTTCACCCAAAGTAGGCACCACAGCGACTCTCCACGCAACTCCGGCCACAACCGCACCGTCGCCAGACTCGCTATTTGGAGACTTAGGCGTTCCGCCCAAGAGAATCCAAAAGTCTGCGGAAACTTTTGAAGGAATTTGGGCCGACATCGGCGACTGCACCCGTTGTCCGCTTCATCAGGGTCGAACCAACATCGTCAACACTAACGGCAATCGCCAGGCGCGCTTGATGTTCGTGGGCGAGGCGCCCGGCGCAGATGAAGATGCTCAGGCACGGCCATTTGTGGGACGCGCCGGACAATTGTTAACGAAAATCATCGAGTCGATCGGGCTTAAGCGCGAGGAGGTTTTGATCGGCAACGTTAACCGCTGCCGGCCGCCGGCCAATCGTCAGCCAACAGCGGAAGAGGCATCAATGTGCAAGCCATTTCTGCTGCGCGAAATCGCTGCCGTGCAACCTGAAGTGATCGTCGTAATGGGCAATACTGCCATGCAGAATTTGCTGGAGATCAAGCCGGGGATAACCAGGATGCGCGGACAGTTTCAGGACTATCAAGGTGTCAAGGTGATGCCAACGTTCCACCCGGCTTATCTGTTGCGCGATCCGTCCAAGAAGAAAGAGACGTGGGAAGACATTAAGAAGGTGCGCGACTACCTCGACAGTACAAGAAAACTTGAAAGCTAAAGCGCCGGCCCTTTCTGCTTGCGCACTTTTGCTATTTCAACTTTCGCGCTACCTTCTCACCCGTGGAACGCGCTGCGGAATCTTTGCTCAGAAATCCTCCTAACACGAATGCGCTGGCCGCTGAATCCGGTGATGCAGCGGGGCAGCAGTATGCCGAGGTGGCAGTGCCGGTCCACGTGTCGTCAACGTTTATTTACCGACTTTCGGATTCGATGCGCCACACCGCCCAGACGGGTTCGCGCATCGTCGTTCCTTTCGGTCGAAAGTTTGTCACCGGCTACATCGTCGCACTGCTGAATGAACTCCGGGCCGGCACGAGTCTTAAGGAAGCAGACATCAAGGACGCACGAGAAGTTCTCGATGTGGTGCCGCTCGTCACGCCGGAACTGCTGCAACTAACGCGGTGGGTCGCCGATTATTACCTTGCCCCGTGGGGTGAAGTGATTAAGGCCGCGCTGCCGCCTGGCATTAGTCCGACCATCGATCAGTTTCTCTCCCTTACTGAAGCGGGTCGTACCGACCTTGCCAGTCGCTCTTCCGACGAAACACTCAGCAGTAGACAACGACTTCTTCAAATCGTGAACGAGTCAGAACAGGTTGACCTGGCCGCAGTTTCGGCGCACCTACCCAACGTGCAAGTGCCCAAGCTGGTTCGCGAACTTGAAGAGGCAGGACTCATTGAAATCAAGCAGCGCCCGGGCAGAGACTTTGTAAAAGCAAAATACGAGCGGCGCGTTCGCCTGACTTTGCGCGACGAACAAGCAACTGAAAGCGAGGGACGCAAGTTTACCGAGCCTCAATTAAGAATTCTTGAGATTCTCAAGAATCACGATTCGCTTCCCCTTCCCGAGTTGCTGACGAAGGCAAACGCCGGTGCTTCCTCAGTCGGCACGCTACAAAAGCGAAACGTCGTCGAAGTCTTCGAACAGAGGTTGCGACGCGATCCGCTCGGCGACGCCACCTTTGATAGCCATGAAGATTACAAATTGACTGAGGACCAATTGCAGGTGCTGGCAGAACTCGACAATCCCCTGCGCGCTCGCGCCTACGCGGCCTTCCTGCTTCACGGCGTGACTGGCAGCGGCAAAACAGAAGTTTACATTCGGGCGATGCGGGTGGCGTTGGGCTTGGGTCGCTCGGCGCTGATGCTGGTTCCGGAGATCGCGCTAACGCCAGTTTTCTCGCGTCGATTGCGAATGCACTTCGGCGATCGCGTTGCAATTTTTCATTCGTCGCTGTCGCGCGGCGAACGCTTTGACGAGTGGACGCGAGTAAGAAACGGCGAGGCGCGCATTGTCATCGGGACACGTTCGGCAGTCTTCGCCCCCATCAAGGATCTGGGGCTGGTGATCGTTGACGAAGAACATGAGTCAAGTTACCGCCAACAGGATTCGCCGCATTACAACGGCCGCGACACGGCGATCGTGCGGGCGCAAAAGGAGTCGGCGGTCGTGATCCTCGGATCGGCAACGCCCTCGCTCGAATCGTTTCATAACGCCCACACCGGCAAGTATCGCTACCTGCAAATGCCGAATCGTCTGGGCAATCGGCCGCTGGCCGTGGCGGAAATCATCGACATGCGCGAGGTGTTTGCGCGTCACCAGAAACCGCAAGTGTTTTCCGATGAGTTGCTGGCAGAGATCGCTGAAGTGCAGCAGAAGCAGGAGCAGTCGATCATTCTATTGAATCGTCGCGGCTACTCGAGCTTTGTCCTTTGTCGTTCGTGTGGTGAGAGTGTGCAGTGTCCGAACTGTGACGTGACCTTGACGTATCATCGCAGCGAGCGTGTGATCATCTGTCACTATTGCAATCACCGCGAGGCCGCGCCGCAGAAGTGTCCGAGCTGCGAGGGAAAATACATTTACTACGTCGGCGAAGGCACGCAGCAAATTGAGGAACAACTGAAGAAGTTATTTCCCGAGCTTAGGATCGCGCGCATAGATCGCGACACGGCTTCACGGCGCGGGGAGTTTGAAAGATCACTGAGCGACTTCGGCGCCGGCAAGATCGACATGTTGGTAGGGACACAAATATTGGCGAAGGGTCATGACTTTCCTAACGTCACGCTGGTTGGCGTGATTTCAGTTGATGCCGGCATGGCGCTGCCTGATTTCCGCGCGGCCGAAAGAACGTTTCAATTACTAACGCAGGTTGCTGGTCGCGCGGGCCGCGGTGATCGCGCCGGCAAGGTTCTTATTCAAACGTATCATCCCTATCACTACGCGCTGCGCCACGCGAGCGCGCAGGACTACGCGAGCTTTTACAGCGAAGAGATTCGTCATCGCGAGAATCACACCTATCCACCTTTTGTCGCATTAGCATCGTTGCTGGTTCACGGGCCTGACCTGACGCGCGTGCGCGCGGAAGCTGTTGAGCTAAGAAAGGAGTTGGACCTCGCCAACATCGAACGCACGGCTCGTATTCTGGGTCCGGCGCCGGCGCCGATCGGCAGATTGAAGGGCGAGTTTCGTATACAACTAATAATCAAGTGTCGCAACCGGCGCGAGCTGCGGAGAATCGTTGACGTAGCGCTCAAGGC
>JANLYZ010000250.1:0-2714 GCA_031365905.1 Chloracidobacterium sp.
GGATCTTCGATCAGGTAAGTCTTGACGTCGCACATCTCCATCGTCGTCGGGCTCTTGTATTCCAGCATCGAGGGAAACTTGTGTACGACGTTGCGATTGCCGCGATACGTCATTTCTTCCATCAACGCTTCACCGAGACCCATGTAGACGCTGCCCTCAACCTGTCCCATGACCAGCATCGGATTGATCGACTTGCCGATGTCGTGCGCAATCCAAACGCGTTCGACAACCACAATGCCCGTTGACGGATCTACGTCGACTTCGGCAATCGCAGCGGAATAACTATAGGCGGGTGAAGGCCCGACGCCTGCGCCTTTGTATCTACCCGGCGAACGCGGTGGCGAATAGGAGCCGACCGTGCCAATGGTTCCGAATTTCGATTCCGCCAATACGACTGCTTCGGCGAATGAGACACCAACTTCAGGATTCTCAACATCGAATACCCGCCGTTCAGCCAGCGAGAGATTTTCAATGGGCACTGAAAGCTTTTCGGCAACGGCCATCACCAACAACTCACGCGCGCGTTCGGCTGCCTGAATCGCCGCGTTGCCGGTCATCAGCGTTACACGACTCGAATAGCTCCCCAAATCAACGGGAGTTAGATCCGTATCTGCCGTGATCACGCGAATGTCGAAAGGATCTATTCCCAGAACTTCGGCGACGATGTAGGCGAGAATTGAATCAGAGCCTTGGCCGATATCTGTCGAGCCACACATTACGCAGACGCCGCCCTGCCGATCGAGTCGCAACTGCACGCCAGACTGCGGCATGTTGTTCCAGTAGATCGGCAGGCCAGCGCCGCAAATGTACGAACTGCACGCGATGCCGATGCCTTTTCCAAAAGGAAGTTTACGATTCGGCCCGCCCGCTAACGCAGGCGGTTCTGACTGCCAGCCAGAAAATTTATTTTTCCAATCAGAACCGTCGACGATCTTATCGATGCACTGGCCCAGGCCCATGCTGCCAATGCGCAGGTAGTTGGCTGTGACCGTATCTGGCTTAACCAAATTCGCGCGACGCATTGCGGCCGGATCCAGTTTCAGTTGCTCGGCGATCTTGTCTAGCTGGACTTCCAAACCAAAGCGCGGTTGCGGTGTGCCGTGTCCGCGTTTGGGACCGCAGGGTGGCTTGTTGGTGAAGGCGCGTAGGCCTTGAAACTTGTAGCGCGGCACGTCATACGTGACCGTCTGCAACGCTCCGGTGTAGAAAGTGCTGGCCACACCGTAGCTGCCGTAAGCGCCGCCGTCGAGAAATGTCTGAAAGTGCATTCCGGTAATGGCGCCGTCTTTTTTTACGCCGGTCTTGATGTGCATCAACACCGGATGGCGTCCACGATGGCAATAGAAAACCTCTTCGCGCGTGAGCGTGATTTTCACCGGCCGCCCGGTCATCATCGAGAGCTTGCAGACGACGACTTCATGATTAAACGGGTCACTCTTGCCGCCAAAGCCGCCGCCGTTTGGCGTGGCAATAACGCGAATGTGGCTGGCCGGCAACTCTAAAACTTTCGCGAGCGCGCGATGAACGTAATGTGGCGTTTGCGTCGAACTCCACAGCGTCAGCTTGTTGTCCGGATCGAAATTGCCGACCGCGGCGTGTTGCTCCATCGGCAGGTGGGTGTTGCCCTCGTAGAAAAAAGTGTCCTCGCGAATCAGATCTGCTGCGGCGAAGCCTTCGTCGACGTTGCCGAATTCCAGTGAAACTTTCTTGTGTATGTTCCCCTCGTCGCCGTATTCGTGGATGCGCGGTTCGTCGATCAAAATGGCTTCTTCAATCGAGGAGATTGTGTTCAGTGGTTCGTATTCAACTTCGATAAGGTTCATCGCATCGAAGGCGGTGTCTTCGTCAATCGCTGCGACTGCCGCGACCGGGTCGCCGATGAAGCGAACCTTATCGATGCAGAGCGCATGTTCATCCTGGCTGACGGGAAGGATGCCGTAGGAAATCGGCAGGTCTTTGCCGGTGATGATCGCGATCACGCCGGGCAAAGCCGCGGCTTTCGAGACATCAATGCTTTTGATTACGGCGTGGGGCAGGTGACTGCGCAGCAACTTGCAGAAGAGCATGCGCGGCAGCACGATGTCGTCGGCAAACTTCGTCTGGCCGGTACACTTCGCGCGCGCGTCGACCTTGCGAAAAGGTTTGCCGACTACATTCAGTGGCTTGGTGTTGTTGTTTCCGTTCTTAGCCATCAGACTTTAGTAGGCCGCGAATTAACGCGGATACACGCAAATCAGAAACTGAACTGCCAAACACCGATTTGATTTATCTTCCTATCCGCGTGAATTCGCGTTAATCCGCGGCTGATTTTATTCGAGGCCATAGACACACTCGCGTGGCAGCTCCATCTCTTCGCCACGCATGCGCGCTGCGGCCAGTTCCACGGCTTCGTAAATCTTTATGTAGCCAGTGCAGCGGCAAAGATTGCCCGACAACGCTTCTTTGATAACTTCGCGCGACGGATTCGGATTCTTCTTTAATAACTCTTCAGCGACCAGCAGGAAACCGGGCGAACAGTAGCCGCACTGCGCCGCGCCGGTATCCGCAAACGTGATCTGCAGCGGATGAAGCTCGGCCCCATTAGCCATTCCTTCGATCGTTTTGACTTCCTGTCCTTCCGCATCCAGACCCAACATCAAACACGAAAGAATGGAGCGTCCGTTCACGAGCACCGCGCACGTGCCACACTCGCCGAGTTCGCAACCGTGCTTGGT
>JANLYZ010000291.1:0-3912 GCA_031365905.1 Chloracidobacterium sp.
CGGGACAGTCAAACTATTCGGCGTCAAAAGCGGGAATGGTTGGCCTCACGAAAGCGCTCGCTAAGGAAGTGGCTAGCAGGAAGGTCACAGTGAATGCACTGGCGCTCGGCATGGTCGCGACTGATATGGCTGAGAAGCTTGATGAAAGTTACCGCGCAAAGATCGTCGAACAAATTCCGCTCGGCCGTTTTGCCGAAGCGGATGAAGTCGCGCGCATCGCCTGCTTCCTGCTTTCCGCAGACGCTCGCTACATCACCGGCCAAGTAATTCAGGTCGATGGCGGCCTGGCTATTTAGATTGGCAGAAGCCCGCGCGTGAGCCAGGGCACCCACGTTTGGTGACTTGATCGATTTGGTCCAACCGAAATCAAAACCACCTCCGAAAATTCGGAATAAAACCCGAGGCAATGTATCTCCAAAACGCAGCTTGATAATTGTCTTGACGACAACACGCGGCTTAAGTATTCTCCGCTCATCCTAATCGCGCCCAGTCCAGTCACGCAGTTGTCCTGAAGTTCAAGCTTCGTTCGATTCGAGTTGCTCCATTAGTTAGCCCCCCATTGAGTTTGGATTTTCACATTCTGTCTCCCAGCATCGCTGAGGCCCGAGGTTTCACGATGAAACATTCACGCAGATCTTCCAAGGAGAAACATATGCGACGCAGTAGCTTTTTGTTTGCTTGTATGGCGATAGTTATCGCCTCAATATTCGGTCTAAGTGGTTGTGCGAAAGTAGAAGACGGCAAGGGCCCGGTCGCCGCAGATAAGACGACGAGCGATAGCGGGAAGATTCCCGTAACCACCGCTTCAGAAGAAGCGCGCAAGGAGTTTCTGCAAGGGCGCGACCTGGCAGAGAAGTTGCTAGTCCAGGATTCGATCCAACATTTCGATAAAGCAATTTCGCTTGACGCAAACTTCGCGCTTGCCGAGTTGAACCGGTCAACCGTCAGCCCCACCGGCAAAGAATTCTTCGATCATCTGAAGAAGGCTGTGGCTTTGGCAGATAAAGCTTCCAACGGCGAGAAGCTGCTTATCCTTAGCACCGAAGCGGGTGCCAACGGCAACCCGGCAAAACAAAAAGAGCTGCTCGATCAACTGGTCGCGGCTTATCCAAATGACGAGCGCGCACACTTCAATCTGGGCGGCTACTACTTCGCTCAACAGGATTTTCCCCAAGCCATCGAGCATTACAAGAAGGCGACTGAGATAGCGCCTACTTACTCGACCGCCTTCAACATTCTCGGATATGCCTATCGACAGAATGTTGATTACGCCAACGCCGAAACGGCGTTCAAGAAATACATCGAGTTGATCCCAAACGATCCGAATCCGTATGACTCCTACGCTGAGTTGCTGTTAAAGATGGGCAGGTTTGACGAAGCGATCACGCAGTATCGCAAGGCGCTCGCTATCGATCCCAACTTCATCAACTCCTATCAGGGCATCGCAGCGGCTTTGATGTATCAGGGCAAGCCCGACGAAGCTGCTGCCGAGTTACAAAAAATTACCGACAAGGCGCGCAGCGATGCGGAACGGCGCACCGCTTTGTTTGCTTCGATGGTCGTTGATGTCGATAGCGGCAAGCTGGACAAAGCGCTCGAAGATGTCGACAAGCAGTATAAGCTCGGCGAACAGACCAAGGATGTCGCCGGCATGACCGGCGATCTGCAATTCAAAGGAAACATCCTGTTGGAAATGGGTAAGGCAGACGAAGCGAAGGCCGCTTTCGAGCAATTACTGAAGCTGACTGACGACTCAACGCTTTCGCAGGAGATCAAGGACAACACCAGACTATTTCATCATTACAACCTGACGCGCGTGGCGATTGCTAAGAAGGACTTGGCCACCGCAAGGACTGAAGCCGAAGCCTTTCGCAAGGGCACCGAGTCGTTAAAGAACCAGTTGCAAACAAAACAAGTCCACGAGTTGCTGGGCATGATTGCACTTGAAGCAAAAGACTACGACGCGGCGACGAGCGAACTGCAGCAGTCGAACTTGCAGAATCCTTCCGATCTCTATCGCCTCTGCCAGGCTTATCAAGGCAAGGGCGACGCGGCGAAAGCGAAAGAGTTTTGCAACAAGGCAGCGACGTTCAATTCGTTACCCGCACTCAACCTGGCCTTCGTTCGCGCGAAAGCCGCGAAAGGGTAACCGATCGCTAAGGAATCCGGTGTATGACAGAAGCCCGACCGTAAGGAAGGGCTTTTGTACTTAAGGGCGGGTTGGCGATGTCAACTGTGCTGCGTGCTGTGATATATTTCGCTGTGCCATGATCCAGTTTCGACGGATCGTTTCTGATATTACATCCATTGAAAACATCGCCGTTTCCGGTCAGATTAAGAATCTCCGACGCCTGCGTCGTACACATGGCGGAAAACGTTGGCGCAAAGTTAAGGGTTCGGCATACGTCGAGCTAATCAGTGGTGAAGTTCGTTTGGCCGAGTTGCACTGGTATCAGGCGCACGGGATTGGCAAGAAGGAATTAAAGGTCAAGCGCTTATTGGATTGAAGACGAAATGACATTCGCGATCTGCATCGATAACGAAGGATATGAGGCTTCGCTGGAACTGAGAAAGATCTATCAAGTAGTTCCTCCCGAGTCCAACGATCCTAAGGACTACATCCGGATAATCGACGAATCAGGAGAAGATTATCTCTACAACGCCAAAGCTTTTGAGGCTGTCGACCTTCCGCCGCGAATTGAACGCAAGTTAATAGCTACTTTGCCCTGAGCCAAACCTTCATCGTCATTTACCTTTGACTGACTCGATACCCACATTCGGACTCATGACGAACAACTCCTGGCCTGAACTAATATTCTCGGAATGGCAAGACACGCTCGCCACGCTGCACATGTGGACGCAGGTGGTCGGCAAGATTCGCCTCCGGCAAACGCCGCTCGTTAACCACTGGTGGAACGTGCCGCTCTATGTTTCCGCGCGCGGCCTGACGACGTCGGCGATGCCCTACCAGGATCGCATCTTCGAAATCGAGTTTGACTTCATTGATCATCAGCTTCTGATCAAGTGCAGCGACGGCGCGGCAGAGACGCTCGCGCTGCGGCCGCAATCAGTCGCAGACTTTTACGCGGAAGTGATGGCGGCGCTGCGTGATTTGGGAATTGAAATAAAGATTTGGACAATGCCGGTCGAGATTCCGAACCCGATCCGTTTCACTGACGATCACGATCACAAGTCGTACGACGCTGAGTACGCCAATCGCTTTTGGCGAGCGTTGGTGAAGATGGACGATGTGCTGAAAGCTTTTCGCGCGCGCTTCACGGGCAAAGTCAGTCCGGTGCATTTCTTCTGGGGCAGTTTCGATCTGGCAGTCACGCGCTTCTCCGGGAAGCCCGCTCCCGAACGGGAAGGCGCCGACTTCATGACGCGTGAGGCTTACTCGCATGAAGTGATCAGCCACGGCTGGTGGCCCGGCAATAAAGATATGGAAGCGGCGTTTTATTCCTATACTACCCCTGAACCTGCGGGCTTGGCCGACGTGATCACCCAGGGAAAGATTCGCCCGGCGCAAACTTTTTACAATGCAGAGATGAAAGAGTTTTTTCTGATGTACGGCGATGTGCGCCAGTCCGCGTCACCCGAAAAGGCGTTGATGGATTTCTGCCAAACCACCTACGAAGCTGGCGCTGATCTCGCATGTTGGGACCGCCCCGCGCTCGAGCGGCAGTAAGTCTTCGATACGCGAAAAGGAATCACGCCGCTCGAGGCGTAAGCACTTCGCGTTCGATGCGGTTGGCAGAGGAGTGAATGGTGACGCGAAGATCGTAGGCAGCCTGAAGGTTGATCCAGAATTCGGGTGTGTTTCCAAAGTAACGCGAGAGACGCAGCGCAGCATCCGCATTGAGCGCGCGTCGGCCGTTGACGATCTCGCTCAACCTGCTTACAGGGACTTTC
>JANLYZ010000421.1:0-1935 GCA_031365905.1 Chloracidobacterium sp.
GCGCTCGTCGATGATTCTTCGCACCAACGGTCGCAACTCTTCTTCGTACATCTCGACGGCTACTTCCGCCGCGGTCTGCGAAATCGCGTTCAGGTTATAGGGCAACACGGCTTTGCTTATCTCGCGCGCCAGTTCGGGCGCGGTCAACAGATAACCCACCCGCAACGCCGCCAGCGCCATCGCTTTCGAGAAGGTACGCAGGACCCCCAGATTCTCGTGCCCGCGCAGCAGCGGAACAACAGAATGCTCTGCGAATTCGTGATAGGCCTCGTCAATCACCACGAGACCGTCTGTTGATTCCAGCAACCCGCACAAATCATCGTCGCTCAGCACGCAACCAGTCGGATTGTTAGGCGAGCAGATGATGGTTACGTCCGGTTTCGCACTGCGGATGGCGTCCGCCAACGCTGCAACGTTATAGTCCAACTCCGCTGTGAGTGGAACGCTAACGACTTCACCTTCAAGCACGGTAGTGATTTGCCGGTAGAGCGCAAATGTTGGTTCGGCGATCAGCACGCGCTTTCCCTGGCCAACCGTGACCATCAATAACGCCTGGATCAATTCATTCGATCCGTTGCCGGCGATAATTCCGTTGGTGACCCAGCCGGCAAACTCCGACAGGCGTTCATGCAAACTGACGGGCACGAAATCCGGGTAGCGTGACCAGGAGCGCGCGCTGAGCCGTCTCAGTGTCTCTTCCTTTATCCGCGCCGGCAGGTCCCATGGATTCTCGTTCTGATTGAGCTTCACGCTCGCGCTTTTCGGCGACAGCGCGTAGGCCCGCAAGGCGAGCACTTCAGCTTTGATTCTGTCCAGCGAGTCTTTCAAAAGTTACTCCAATCTAATCTCAGCCGATCGCGCGTGTGCGTCCAGGCCTTCCGCCCGGGCCAGCGTCGCAATTTTCGCCGCGGACCGTTGTAAGCCTGCTCGCGAATAGCACAGCAGGCTCGTGCGCCTGACGAAATCATGAACACTCAACGCCGAAGCGAATCGCGCCGCGCCCGCCGTGGGTAAGACATGATTCGGTCCGGCGAAATAGTCGCCGACGGCTTCCGGTGTGTACGATCCGAAGAATATCGCCCCCGCATGGCGGACACGTTCCGCCACAGCTTCGTCATCGCGCGTTACGATCTCGAGATGCTCCGGAGCCAGATCGCCCGCGATCGTGCAGGCTTCGTCTAAATCGGTAACTACGACAATGGCTCCGAACTGACGCAGCGATTCTGCGATAACGGCCCGGCGTGGCAACGACTGGATCTGGCGCCCGATCTCAGCGACAACATTCGCCGCGAGTTCTGCGCTCGTAGTAATCAGGACCGCGGAAGCATCCTCGGCGTGCTCGGCCTGCGCCAGAAGATCAGCCGCAAGAAAATCGGGCCTGGCTGTTTCGTCCGCGATGATCACGACTTCGCTGGGTCCCGCGATCGAGTCGATACCCACCGCGCCAAATACCAATTTCTTCGCGGCCGCAACAAAACGATTTCCCGGGCCGGTAATTTTGTCTACGCGAGGCACTGTCTCTGTCCCGTAAGCCAGCGCCGCGATCGCCTGGGCGCCGCCAACCGCATAAACTTCATTGACGCCGAGCCGCAGCAACGCTGCCGACACGGCAGGGTTATCCTGAAGCGATCGCGGCGGTGTCGCGACGACGATGCGCTTGACGCCTGCGACCTGAGCCGGCACCACGTTCATTACCACTGATGACGGGTAGGCGGCCGACCCACCGGGAACATACAGGCCGACGGACTCGATGGGCGTGATTCGTTGGCCCAACCAAATGCCTGGTTCGGTTTGGATCTTCCACGATGCCTGTCGCTCGTGCTCATGAAAGGCACGGACGTTTCGAATCGCTTCGTCGAGAGCTGCCAACAGCTTAGCGTCGACCTGAGATGCCGCGCGATCGAGGGCCTCTGCGGAAACGCGCAGCTCGGACGC
>JANLYZ010000434.1:0-3985 GCA_031365905.1 Chloracidobacterium sp.
AAGAGTCTCGGTTGTAACGTCATCCTCGTCACCAAAGAAAAGATGCTTCAGGAAGACTGGCCCCGCGACTGCCTCGACGATCTGATCGCCGTGCCCAATGACGCTGGTCCGGCGTTGATGATCGACCTCGTCGCTTTTATCTCGCGCAATCTGAAAGTGGATCGCGTGGTTGCGCTTGAAGAGTTTGACGTAATGACTGCCGCTCTGATTCGCGAACACTTTTGTCTTCCCGGCATGAGCAGTTCGACGGCGAAGAGCTTCCGCGACAAGTTTAGGATGGCTGAAGCCGCGAAGACGGCGGGAATTATTCTTCCTGACTTTGTGCCGCTGATACAGACGGACGAAGTGCGGGCGTTTATGGAACGTGTGCCGCCGCCGTGGATAGTTAAGCCGCGGTCGGATGTTTCTGCGATCGGCATTCGCAAAGTTAGCGAACCGACCGAGGTTTTGAATCTCATCGCCGAGATGAATGAACGCGAAAATTTGCGCGAGCGTGCTTCTTATTATCTGCTGGCGCAGTTTGTTGCCGGCGAGGTGTTTCACGTTGATTCGTTGGTTGCCGATGGCCGGGTTGTGTTCGCCGGCGCGAATCGATATGGACGCCCACCGCTGGAAGTGGCGCATGGCGGCGGCGCTTACGTTTCGCGAACCGTCGCGCATCGCTCGGAAGATGAGAGGAAGTTGTTCGCGATTAATCGCCAGTTAGTTAAAGCGCTGAAGCACGACCGCGGCGCGGCGCACGCAGAGTTCATCAAGAGCGATGCGGATGGGAAATTCTATTTTCTTGAGATCGCCGCGCGCGTGGGCGGCGCTTACATCGCCGACGTTTTGGAAGCAGCTTCGGGACTCAATTTGTGGCGCGAGTGGGCGCGCTTGGAAGTTGCGGGAGCCAGGCGGCAGGAGCAGGAGGCAGGAGCAGGACAGAGGGCAGATAGTATCAAGGTTAAGGCGCCGCGCAACGAATACGCCGGCATTGTCCTGTCTCTTTCTAAGCAGGAGAACCCTGACACCTCTGCTTATGACGATCCTGAGATCGTTTACCGTGTGAAGAAGAAACATCATGCTGGTTTGATTGTGCGCTCAAAAAAACTGGAACGCGTGGAGGAATTACTTACGCAGTATGCCGCACGCTTCGCGGATGATTTCGTGGCGGTCGTGCCGCCCCTCGAGAAGGCTGAGTGAGCCTGGGAGCGCAGGCATCCTGCCTGCAAACGCGTGCACCGCACGCGCAGCGGTTCGCGGCTTGCGGCGCTCATTGCGGGCAGGATGCCCGCGCTCCCGGCGTTACGGTTTCCTCACGATGATTACGGAGTTCTTCACTCCGTAGTCGTCATCTTCCGTATTGGGGTGCGCAGGATCGAGCAGCCAGTTGCCGTCAACGATAAACTTGTACGCGTGCTTGCCGGGTTCGAGATCGACGCGGCAGATCCACTCATCACCTTCACGACCAAAAACGTATTGCGATTGGTTCCATTGGTTGAACGAACCCGCCAGCGCAACGATGCTCGCGTCTGCGTAGCCCTTCAACCTGAACGTCGTGTTTCCCTTGAGACTCGGCGGCGGCAGAATGATTCTGGCGGCAGTGTATTTCTCGCCTTCGTATTCAAACTCGACACTGACAATTTTCCCATCCTCGTCTTTGTTGAAAGTGAGCGGCGTGCCCTCAACCTCGTCGACAAAGACCGACTTCGATTTGTGTAACAAACGCCGTTTCTTTACAACTGAGGGCTTCACCCATAATTCATTATTCTCGAGCGTAACGTCGAGGGTCGAGATGGGAATAATGCCGGCATCGAGTCCGTACCTGCCGACGTATTTCTTGAGCGATTCAGGATTAATCTTGCGCTGTGGGTGCCTGTCAGAACCGCCTGCGTTAGCGGGCGGCTCCTGGCTGCTTGTCAGTATCACCTGCGTTAGCGGGCGGAAACCAACGCAGGAAGACAACAACGAGATGCAAAGGATCAGATGCAAGCGACTGATACCTCCAGTCACAATAGCTTTATGTCGTCGAGCCGGCGGCGGATCGGAGGGGCACGGCATGCCGTGCTCCTCCACTTGACAGGCGAGGCCGCCCGCTAACGCAGGCGGTTCTGACAAGACGTTAATACTGCCAGTTCACATTCACGGACCCGGTGCCGCTCGTCGGCACGGTGTAGGTGTGGTTTGAGCCATTCTCCCAGGTCACCCCGCCGCCGCTCGCAATCTTGATGAACTTAAACTGAATCGTTTGCCCAGCGGGCATGCTCGCCGTCAGGAACCAGTTGGGATAGTTAGGCGTCAACATCGGCCCGACTGCGCCGTCCCAGGTTGTGCTCCATGCTCCTAACTCAACCGTGTTACCGGTAAGAAAAATATAGTCACCGCTTGATGTGGGCGTGGCGTTGTAGACCGTGAAGGTGACGGGAATCAGTTTCGCAGTCAGCACGGTATATTGAATGCCGTTGGAAACAGTGCCGCCGGAGTTTGTCACGGTCACGTTGTAGCTACCGTTTGTTACTGAAGGCGTGGTGACAACGATGCTCGTCGGCGACCAGGAATTAACAGTCGCAGTCGTAGTTCCAAACTTAACCGTCCCCGTGGTCGAGCCAAAGTTTCGTCCCGCGATCGTAGTCTTCACACCCGGCTGGCCAACGGTTGGACCCAGGGATCCAATCTCCGGCGAGGCTGCGCCTTCAGTGAACTGCCAAACCGAAACCGCATGCGCCGGCAGCGTGAAGGTCGTCACTGGATTGTTGCCGCCTGATCCGGAACCGACTGTGATTGAAACGCCGCCAAGCAAGCCCGTCAGATAATCCGTTTGCGTGCCCACCGGCAGAGATGTGTTCAATCCGCTGACGCTGTAGCTGGTTGTTTCATTTTTGTTGATAGCGACAAGGACGGTGCTGCCGAAGAATTTGCGTTCGTAGATATACACGTCACTGTTCATCCAGCGCTGCGACATCGAACCGTAGGGAATCGCCGGATTGCTGCGACGCAAAGACGAAAGCCGGTTCGTAAGTGTGTAGGCTGTGGTCGTAGTGGAAAAGCCCGGCATCATCGGACGATTGTAGGGATCGGTGCCGCCGCTCGTGTCGTTATGCAAATACTGCTCGGTGCCATAGTAGATGCACGGTATGCCCCGCGCCGTGAGCACAAACGACATCGCTTCATGCAAACGGTTGTTGTTGTTGTTGACCGAAAGAAAACGCGCCATGTCGTGGTTGTCTATAAAGGTGACGAGATCTTCTTTCCAGGTAAAGTTCGTGCCTTCCTGCGTGAGGACAGCATCGATGTCGGAGAAGTTTGTGTTGGAAGCGAAGACGCTGCGGATGGCTGTGTTGAGCGGGAAGTCCAGCATCGACATGCCGCTCTTGTTAGCGAACTTGTAAGAGTCGTGATAGAGCGGGTCGGAAGTGTTGCCCTGATACCACTCACCAAACATGAAACTATCGCCGTAAGTGTAAACGGAATTGGTGAAACTGTATTCCCAACCCCACGTAATGTGCTTGATTGCATCGATGCGGAAGCCGTCGACGCCGTGCTGTTGGAATAGCTGAGCCGCCGCTTTCAGATAACCGTCGATGGTGGCGTGTTCCTGATTGAGATCGGCGAGATCAAAAAGCGTGTAGTACTCGACCTGATAACGATCGTCCCAACCGCCGCCGGAGATGTTGGGGTTGTGGTGGAAATAACCGTTGGTGTCGGAAGTGTAATTACCGAGAAACGTGCCGTTGTCGTATAGCGAACCAAACTCGCCGGCGTTGTCCTGCGTGGAATGGTTGGGCGCGAAGTCGATGATGACCTTGATTCCATTCGAATGCGCGGCGGAAACCATTGCGTCGAAATCCGTCCAGGTGTTGCTCGCATTGCCGAAGTGTTCCTCGATTCGTTTGAAGTCGCGGCCCTGATAACCGTGGTAAGAAGCCGTTGGGTTGCCGCCGCCGTCCGGAATGTTTGTGTTCAGATTATCGACCGGCGGAGAAATCCAAATCGCGGTCACGCCCAT
>JANLYZ010000486.1:0-2514 GCA_031365905.1 Chloracidobacterium sp.
TCTGCCATGGCTGCGTTGAGGGGTTTGAGAATCTCGTACTCACGACGCACGCCTTCTTTGTCGTTAATTGCGACGTAAGCAAGGCCAAGATTGTAGTGAGCGCCGGCGAGTGTGGGTTTTAACTCAATCACTGCCTTGTAAGCTTCGATGGCTTCCGAATAACGACCGCCGTTATATAAAGCAAGGCCGCGGTTGAAATGCGCCGCCGCATTCTTCGGCTCGATTTCCGTGGCCTGTTTCAAAGCGTCCGCAGCCTCGTTGTACTGCTTCAGCTCATTGTAGGCGTTGCCGAGATTCTTGTAGGCGTTGGATAACACTTCATTCCTGGCTTGCAGTTCCAGCTTGAAAGCTTCGCCGGTTTTGCCCAGCAGCGCGATTGCCTGCTGGCAGGCAGCGATCGCCTCCGGATATTGTCCTGCGTGGACGTAAGCAAACCCGAGGTTGTTATAAATTTCGGGGTTGTTCGGATCGTACTCGAGCGCCTGTTTCAAAGTTTCAATGGCTTCGGGGTACCGTCCGAGACGCACCAGCGAAAAGGCGAGCGGCTGATAAACGTCTTTATAGTTCGGTTGTAATTTTAGGACCTGCCGGTATGCTGCGATGGCCTCATTGTATCGTCCCTGATCCAGATAGACATTTCCGAGACCAGCGTGAGCGCGCGCATCGTTTGGATCTTCAGCAGCCGCTTGTTTGTACTGCTGTTCCGCTTCCGTATAACGTGGAGTGGACGCACTTCTCGCTGCATTGCCTTTCGCGATCACTTGTTCGTGCGCCGCCGCTTTGGTCGCAGCCGTCGTCGGGTGAGTCCTGGAACCCCCAGATGTTCGGCCTCCGGAAGTTCGGCCGCCCGATACTCGGCCGCCGCCCACCGCGCCCGCCGAAGCGCCACTGCCCGCGTGGGTCGGTGGATTGTCAGGTTTGTGAAACATCAACGCCGCGCCGCCCATCGCGTCGCCCGGCAAAGTACCACCGCCGGCCTGACCTTGAGCTGTCATCCCGTAGCCGGTAAACAGAAATAAGACGGCCAAAAGAAAAACCGCGGGGCGATGCGTTCTTATCACTTGGAGACTCCTTACCGCGCTCGTAGACAAAGGGGCGATTGCATTCACAGGCTGGCGCAACCTCGCTTCAATCATAATCCAAGATGGAACGCGGCGCACTTTGGTTGGCTGGTGAGTAGGACAAACATTCCTGTCTGACATTGCTTGAGAGGAATGCTCGTCTCCTGCGAGTGTAATTGGAGTCGATGCCTTAAGCGTTGTAAGCGGACACCGGAGGTTCCCTTCTCTTTACGTTACCTGGAAACTAGCGAAAACAGATATGCCGCAAAGCATAAGATCGCACTAGTCAGATCCCAATAACTAAACGGCGGCTGAAAGGCGAGGGCCAGGCGGACCGGAAGATATGAGATGAATGTAACCAGGATGATCGTAAAAATTCCTGGGTTCGAAATACCGATTGAGACCTCCAATAGTGATTCCGTAAAACTCAAATAAATAAGGACGGCCAGAACCAGCAGAATCCTTGTAGCAATCGACGTTTCTCCGTCACCACTCATTAGCGAACCCGCTCCGAAAACGAATATGCCGCCGAACAGGGCCACGAAAAGTCCGAAGCGGAATCCCCAATTTGGAAATCCGCCCGTCTGCTTCTCTACCGCGAATGCCACGAAAAACAGCCACAAAAACCCGCCGACTGCAAAAATCGTGTTGACGATGTAAATCGAAGACAGCCAATCCGGCAGCTTTCGGCCGCCGCCACTATTGCGGCCGTAGAACGCACAAAAAAGTGCAATCACCTGCATTGGAGCCGCGATCCAAAATGCTGGGGTCAGATGCTGCGACAGCAACCAGTTTGCGCTCGGCAGAAGAAAGGCAACGATCAGGAGTGACACATCAAGTAAGATGTTCTCGGCGGGAAACCTCTTTATCCAACCCATACCAATGACTCATACATAAATTGCTTCCACAAATCAATGCCGACTATGCGGCGCTATTTCAACAACAGGAATCGGAGCCAGGACATCTCTGCCCGCACTACGGGCTAATTCAAACCGTCTAACTGGAGCCCGACGGGTTCAGCTCCGGCGCCCTTCAGTCCATCAATCACCTTCGCCACTTCACCATAGGCAATCGAGCGCGGCGCTTTGACGAATACCGTTTTCTCGATGCGGTACTTTTCCGGCACATCTATGCGCGAAAGCATTTCATCGCGATAGACGTGGTTCCGGAGTCGCTCCTCGAATAGCGACACGAGGACGCTGCTTAGTTTTGAAGAGTCGGCCACGGTGCCCATGTCGTCGGTGAGCCCATTTAATTGAAGCGTTCCGTCAGGTCGGATTGTTACTACGAGGGTGCGGATGTCGGGCGGGAGATTTCGATTGTCAGGCGGGGACGGGAGTTTCGCTGCAAACTTAGAAGGTCGGAGCGGCGCTGCGACCATGAAGATAATCAACATGACCAGCAGCACGTCTATCAACGGCGTTACATTTATGAAAGGCTTGCTCCGGGCAGA
>JANLYZ010000366.1:0-3510 GCA_031365905.1 Chloracidobacterium sp.
TAAAGGTTCCGTCAGACTTCTGTATCGCAACATACCAGGACGAGCCCGTAGGCTGTGGCGACTGGCCATTGTCCGTAGTGATGGTGAAGACCAGCCTGGGTACGTTATCCACTTGGTAGGGCTGCGCGATCTGAAACTTAAGCAGGTCAGATCCCGCCGGGGCCGGCGTGGTGATAATCCCCAGTGCGGCACTAGTGTCACCCGCGGGGTCCGTCAGTTTGGTCAGGCCCGGAGTAACACAGTCGAATTCCGGGGGCCCTGAAGATTTACTGACCTCGCCGCAATGCGATCCCTCCCCAATGGCATTTATCGCCCGGGCATAATAAAACGCGCTGCCAGCAGGCGGAGTTGGGTCGAAGTACTTCGTCGTTGTCGCATCTGAAACAGTCGCCAGGAATACTTCGGTGCCGCTCGTGGTGCTGCGATAGATGTTGTAACCAGTGATGGGTGATCCGCCGTTATCGGGCTGGAGCCAAGTGACCAGCACCCCGCTGGGTGACTGGATCGCTGCCGAGACCATCTGGGGCGCGAGCGGAACCGCAGGCTCCAGAGGATCAAAGAACGAAAATAGTCTGCGTCCACCGGATTGGCGCGTGATGGTTCCGTGGGAAGCGCTCGATTGGGCCTGGAATGCATTGCCGCAGCTGACGCAACCGTCGGCGTAGCCAACCAACCCGCGACCCTCGCTGTCGATCGCGAAGTCGTTGAAGTCTAAAAGATTTCGACCGCCGGCACACGTCGTCCCCTCAAGGCAGACGGTACCTTGCTGGATTGGGTCATCCGGCGTGGCATCAATGGTGATCCAGTTGGAACCGCCATCGTAGGTAGTTGCGATATAGAGGTGCCAGATATTCTGGCAGTTGAGAACGGCGCCGTATGGGTTGCACACTCCGCTGGGCACACCGTCGCCCGTTCCTACAAAAGCGAACGCTGCGCGATTGTCATCGCCGGCGACCACCACTGGAAACACTGCGTGTGTGACGCCAAACGGGGCGCCGACATCAGTGTCGCCAATCCAGGTAGCACCTCGATTACCTGAATGTGCTACATGCGCATGCCCATCACCGCTGGTCCAGCCTAAATAGATTGTGTTCGTGGTCTGGCCCGCGGGTTTGCCGATGTCGTTCTGGCCGATGCCGACTGAAGGATCCTGGCTTCCGGTGCTGCCCGACACGTTGTTTTCCGTCCAGGTCAGGCCATTGTCAGTAGAAACGGCTACGCCGTCATTACCGACCGTGCCGCAGGAGGAGTTGGGAACGTAGACCGTTCCGTCGCGCGCGACCTTAACGTGTCCATGGATGCCTCCGGTGCATTGTGACGGAGTGAAAATCGCGATGGCGGGGCCAAAAGAAACTCCACCATTGTCGCTGCGCGAACACTGGGCCTCTGCGACGATGTTCTGCGAGCAGTAATAAAGTGCGTTGGGAGAACCATAAGCGATGGTTTGAGCTGGCGGTGGTGGATTCGAATTCGGGTTATAAGGCCCTCCACCAAGCGTCTCGTGGTCTGGACCCTGGCCGGGACCGCCGGTGCCGCCGGGGAGATAAGTACCACCGTCATCGTCTGAGTATGAGCCAAGGCTATCGCCCTGTCCGCCGATTAAGTCTAGCGAAAAGACGCGACCGGGCGTTATTGGTGGAGCTCCACTGGTACCAAGCGGGGCGGAGCTATAGTGGTCAACGAAGCCGATCGGGTCGGATAAGACAAACTGTTGCGTCGTTACCGCAGATACGTCTTCCCACAGGTTGACCGCCGGTGACGGGCAGTCATCAAAGTTAGACCGCCATTCGTGCGCGCCGGACGTGAAAAAGGAAACACCCCCGGTGTTTTGACGCCTGGTCCCGGTCGTAAAAATCGATCCAGTTGTGTTTTTAAGACCGGTCACGTTCGGGTTCCAGTCCACACCGAGAGAAGGCTCACCGGCATCATCTGCCTGGCCGGGACCGGCCGAGTAATTTTGGTAGCGAGGAGGAGTGCAATTAGCAGGGGGAGTACATAGACCCGATACGGCCGGCTTTGGCTGAAGAGCAATTGTTCCGGTGTAGGCGACCGGGGCGCCGGTGGCGAGCGCAATAACTACATGGTAAACACCCGCCGGCTGGTTTGTGGGAAGAACAATGCTTGATGGGTCAGCGGTAGATCGGTTGCTTGCGACCACAGCAGTACGCGCCGCATTCTCGACAAAGATATCGTAATCCGTTGAGGTAAGAGCCCAGCTCCATTCCATGAAGATTTGGTATTGCGTGGGATCGTAGCCCGTCGCTGGGGTGCCCACGGTCGGGCTGATCGTAAGGTCGAACGTGCTGCACGACATCGGGGCGGTACAGTTAGGCATACTAAGCGCGACTTCGCTCGGGTTGGGTACCACGCCTCCGTTACTCTCGTTATAGATGATGGTGCGATTGGCCGTGCTGAGCGTGGCGCTTCCTGGACTCGGCGCTGCCGAACCGATCATCAAGGCCACAATCATTGCTGCCACAACGCACATGAGAGAGGCTAGTGTGATTCGCCATATCGAACCCATAGCCTTGAAACCCAAACTCGAATAGAAACGAGTGCTGGTAGTAGCTGACTTGAGATTTTTGGTTTTAGTCGTGGCGACTAAATGCGATTTGCGGAACATTGAGTGTCTCCTTAGTTGACGGCGATAATTGTGCAGGCAAGACAGCGCCGGAGGGCGATGCCAACTGATTTCCAACCTGAACCAAATTGCAGGCCACTTGTTTTTACGAGTGCGTTTATGATGGCGGCAGATTAATCAAGCTCGGTTGAGGAATGCTTGAGGAATACTTGAGCGATTCAAAGTGGTTAAAACCCGGCGGCGTTTAAATAAGTAAAACGGGCCCAGGCTGAGTTGGGATGAGCCGCGGGAGACTCTCTCGACGAATCGAAGACTCTCGGCCAAATGCTTTGGGGATGAAGGTTTAGGTGTTCTCTGGATTCATGATGCCTGAAATAGAAATCGCTGGACGATTTAGAGGCCACGGCGAGCATCGTTCGCTGTAGGTTCAAAATATTAATTTTTGGCGGCGCAAATTTTTGCCTGGGAAACGCTTTCCCGCGGTGCGGAAGCTTGCCGTCGGCTGCGCTCAACGCTGCGCTCAACGCTGCGCTCAACAGAGACGCTCAAGGATTCTTCAAGGGGTTACTTTTAGTCTGAGACCGTTTAGACTGGAACAATCCTAGTTAATGTACTTGGAATGAACTTGCCATCCTGCTTGAGATTTCAGGACCAGATCAACCGGGCGCGGTGATCGCGAGATTGTTCATTCTTACAATTCAAATTGTCTGGCGCTAGAACCGACGAATCCCAGACCTTTGGAACTGTCGTGAAAAGGTCCCAGAGATGAAACGTTTCCGCGATCGAGCTGTCGAGTAGGAGAAACGAATAGTCATTCCGCTCTGGCGGAAAAACTGATGCTGCCTCGCATACGAGGCTTCCCCTCGGGGTAAAGCATGATTTCCCTAAATTTGCTGCCGCAATTAGGGTCGAACATGCGAGGGCAGAAG
>JANLYZ010000065.1:0-11782 GCA_031365905.1 Chloracidobacterium sp.
GACCTTCCGCCTGCCTTCGGAAGAACTCGAAAAGAAGTTCACGGTGGAAGCAACAGCGAGCGGACTGGACGGTTTGAAGGGACATCGCTCGGTCGGCGGCATTCGTGCCTCGATCTACAATGCGTTCCCACTCGCGGGCGTTGAGGCGCTAGTTGCGTTCATGAAAGGCTTCGAAAAGAATAACGGATGAGCCAATTGAGCTATCGGTTCGAGTGGGACGACGATAAAGCCCGATCGAATCAAATCAAACACGGCATTAGTTTTGACGAGGCGTCCACCGTCTTTGACGATCCACTGGCGCGAATCTTTGACGATGGAGTACATTCCATTAATGAAAGGCGGGAGATCATCGTTGGACACTCCATAAATGAACGGCTGCTTTTGGTCAGTTTCGTCGAGCGACCCAAGGAGATGATCCGCATCATCAGCGTCCGTTCGCCAACAAAGAAAGAACGGAAGGATTATGAAGAAACCGTCAACCGCAAAAGCCGGTAGCAATGAGTCGGAAGAGATGATGCCTGAGTATGACTTCGATTACAGCAAAGCCAAGCCAAATCGATTTGCTGGTAGGATAAGCAGCGAGCGCGTAGTGGTGTTGCTGGACCCCGAGGTGTCTGAGGTTTTTACTACCCCTGAATCTGTGAACGCTGTGCTTCGAGCACTGATCACGGCGATGCCTGAAGGCCTTAAGAGAGACGCTCGGCGGAAGTAGAGTGAGGCTAGGGATGGAAACTGTGATAACGGAATCGAGCGGCAATGTATTTGCTGATCTTGGGTTTGAGCCGCCGGAAGCCGCAATTCTTGAAATGAGGGCTTCCTTGATGAGCGACTTGCGCACCTATATTCAAGCCAGCGGGATGACGCAAGCCGAAGCAGCCGAGAAACTTCGGATTGCTCAATCGAGAGTCTCGGATCTGATGCGCGGAAAATGGGAGAAGTTTAGTCTCGAAATGCTGATTACCCTGGAAGCCCGCATTGGACGCAAGGTGACTCTAGAACTGGCCGCGTGAATGCTCGGCCGACATTTAAGAAACTGTCCTGGAATACATGAGAAACCACCCAATTCAAGCCACGCGAACCAAATCACAGTTGCAATTTATGCGTAGGCTGAATCAGACAGAAGTGTCTGGCTCAAGACTCATGAGCCTTGCCGAAGCAGTTCATTCGGTGCCTGACATCGAGCGGGATTTTGTGGGTATTGCGATCACGGCAATCAAATTCTTCTCTGGTGATCGCGATGCGGTGCTATCGGCCTATTTTCGTATGCAAGCATTGGCGGATATTGTTAGCCAAGGTGTGCCTGGCTGGGCTGGCGAGAAGAGCGCCGATGGGGGAATCAAAACGCACCCTGCCCTCTTTGAGGCAGCTGGGCGAGCACGTCTCAACTGGGCGGGAAACGAGCTTTGTTTTCGTCGAACATCGTTTCTACGTATTGCTTTTCAAGAAGCGAAGCTTATTTCGCATAAGCCTTAGCGATACAGACGCGCCTCGCATAAGTTCCGGGAAAAACCTGACCGGCGGAACCTCCGCATTTAACCCACTATTAATGACCGCTGACCCAGACAACAGCTCTATGAGTTTTGTAGTCACTCAAGCCGATGCCGGCGCGCGGCTCGACGCTTATCTTGCGAGGCACATCGAGGGTTGGAGCCGCGCGCGTCTGCAACGCCTCATCGAAGCGGGTGACGTGCTCGTAAACAGCAAGCTTGCCAAAGCGTCCCATAAAGTTTCGGCCAACGACGAAATTGAAGTTGAACTAACGCCGCCGCCGGAAAGTAACTTCACTCCTGAAAATATTCCACTCGAAATCGTTTTCGAAGACGATCACGTGATCGTGATCAATAAACCCGCCGGACTGGTGGTGCATCCCGCGGCTGGCGTTAAATCCGGCACACTCGCGAATGCGTTAGCCTATCACTTTCAAACACTCGCAAACGCTGGTTCGATTCGTCCCGGGATCGTGCATCGTTTAGACAAAGACACTTCCGGGCTTTTGGTCGCGGCCAAAACTGAAGCAGCTCACGAGAGTCTCGGCGATCAGTTTCGGGCGCGCGAAGTTTTCAAGAACTATGTCGCCTTGGTTTATGGCGTGGTCAAACAGGACAGCGGACGCATCGAACAACCGATTGCGCGCGACCCTCGCAATCGCACGCGCATGGCGATCGTTCCCGGCGGTCGAGGAGCACTGTCGCTTTATAAGATTCGCCATAGTTACGACGCCTTTACGCTGCTTGATGTGGAACTGAAAACGGGACGCACACATCAGATCCGAGTGCATCTCGCCTGGCTAAAGCATCCAGTAGTTGCTGACGAGCTTTATGGTGGCGGGCGCGAGAACAGCGTACGCGATGTGCAACTGCGCGCTCGTATTCGGAAGCTGAAGCGACAGTTTCTTCATGCGGAACAGTTGGGCTTCAAGCACCCTCAGACGGGAGAGCCAATCAAGTTTGTAGCGCCCTTACCGGGGGAGTTGAGTCAGTTTCTGGAGGCGCTTGAAACGCGCTGAGTGGAGGGAAACTTCAGCGTTGTCCTTACTAGACCGCGGGTTGGTTTGTTTCGCGATGTATGGTCTTATAATCAGCGCCCGGTAACTTGCGCGAAGGGGCAACGGAGGCGAGCCGGCAGGGCATCAAAGCGCAGTCTCCGGCAGAAAAGAACACGGTAAAATCATCATCAAAAATTACATGAAGCTTAACTTCCCCACTCTTTTGTCGCGGCTATTATTGCTTGGCGCGATCGCCGCTGTTGGTGTGCAGGCGCAACAGCCAAAGCCCAAGCCGAAGGCCAGTCCAACGCCGCCCGCTGCCGGTGAGCAGACCGAACAGTCGGAGACGATCTTCATTCGTCGGGTTCGTTTGCCAATTACCGTTATCGACAAGAAGGGGCAGTTTGTTCCCGGGCTCACCAAAAACGATTTCGTTATTTTGGAGGATAAAGTTGCGCAGCAGATCGAAACCTTCTCCGACGACTTGGGGCAATCCTTGCCGGTGTACGTCGCAGTGCTGATGGACACGTCACCTTCGACAGCAGGCAAGCTGAAATTTGAACAAGAGTCCGCTCTGAATTTTATTTATACCGTAACTCGCGCGCGGAAGGATCAAGTTCTCTTTGCTACGTTTGATCATGAGATAAATTTGCGCCAGGATTTTACTAATCAACTTGATCTGCTGAATAGGGCCGTATCCGCGGTAAAACAGACTGGAACTCAGACGGCGCTCTACGATGCAATCTGGCAGTTTTGTGACGAGAAGCTAAGAACTGTTCCGGGTCGACGGGTAATGGTCGTGATAACGGATGGGGACGACACCTTCAGCCACGCGGACATTCGTGATGCGATTAGTATTGCGCAGCGCACCGAGACTACGGTTTTCGCAATTTCGACGAAGGCGGGATTCACCGCGACCGTCCCCGGAGTGGAAGCCGGAACAGTGAGAGATAAGAAGGACCACGCACTGACTACGCTGGCCGAAGAAACTGGGGGCGCAGCATTTTTCACCGGAGACATGCTTTCGCTCGAACGGGCATTTAACAAGATTTCGAAAGAGTTGCGCGCTCAATATCTGGTGACTTACAAGCCGGTCAACGATCGCTACGATGGCAGTTTTCGCAAGATTGATGTCAGGCTTGCCGAGGGCCGCAAGGACTTAAAAGTAAGAACCAAGCACGGATACACCGCGATTGCCGATAGCGTTAGGCCGTAAGATGTCAAATCAAGCAATAAGAAAACTAGTGTTGATATTTAGTGTGGCGGTCTTGTTGGTGTCTGCAGCTGCGATTCCCGGCAGCATGTTGGCACAGAGCGAGGGCACGGAGAAGTCGCGGACCAGACGAGTCAGCGATTCGGAGTTGCCAGCGCCGTCTCCCACACCGACAGCGACGCCAAAAGAAGAACCCACACAAGACTCGGATGACGTCGTTCGGGTCGAAACTAACCTAACCAGTATCTTCTTCACTGCGGCTGACAGCAATAAACGTTTCGTTAGTAATCTGAAGAAAGAAGATGTCCGCATACTGGAAGACGGCCAGCCTCAGGACATCTTCACATTTCAACAGAATCTCGATCTGCCTCTTTCGGTTGCGATCCTGATCGATACCAGCCTCTCCGAAGAACGCACCTTGCCGGATGAAAAGTCGGCGGCGCGGTCGTTTCTTGAAGCCGTAATGCGGCCACAAAAGGATGAGGCGGCCATTGTTTCGTTTACCGGCGAGGTAACGCTCGAACAAGGGTTCACTGGAAACCTGGAACGCTTGCGCCGCGCTATCGATCACGTAGAGTTTGTGCCGCCATCTGGTTATGTTGGTGGCGGAGTGGTGGTCGGCACGCCGCCAATATCGGGGACGAATCAGAATTTGACTACCTCCACTGCGATCTGGGATGCCGTATGGGTAACGTCGAATGACCTGCTGGCAATCTCGGCTGACAACACTCGCCGTACTATCATCCTGCTCACGGACGGTCAGAACACCAGCGGCCAAATGAAAATGCATGAGGCAATTGAACGTGCTCAAAAATCAGACGCGCTGATTTATGCCGTCGGCGTTGGCGATAGTTATCAGGGCGGGGTCGATGAAGGGGCGCTCAAGAAAATTACCGAACAAACGGGTGGCCGGGCTTACTTCCCGCACAACGAAAGCGAGTTGAGAAGTGCGTTTGCTCAGATACAACGCGACCTGCGCGAGCAATACTTGGTGGCCTATTCACCTTCGAACAAGGCCCGGGATGGCTCCTATCGGCGGATTCAAATTGAAGTTGTTGACCCCGAACTGCGCAAACAGAAGCTAAAACTCAACTACCGCCCCGGCTATTTCGCTAAGACCGCCGAGCAGGAATCGCCCGGGAGACGACGGTCAAACCCTTAGCTCCAATGCAAGAAAAGCCAGCTTTTTTGGGCAAACCACCTTTCTATAGCCCCGATCTTACCCAATGACAAACTCTTGCCAACTTTGTTATACTGCCTGAGCGGAAGCAGCCGGCGCCGCGGCTAAAGTTCGTCTCGGACCCCCGGCTTCCGCAACGACAGAGCCTGAACTTCAAGCAGTTTTCCTCCCTTCATTGCTCGCGGTTGTACCTCAACCTTGCATGCCGACTGGACTGGCTTTCTATTCCCGACTCCAAAATGATCAACGTCTCATCAGAGAAATGTCGCGTGCTGATCGTCGATGACGATCAGAAGATACGTGCCCTGCTCACCGAACTCATCGAGCACGAAGGTTACGAAGTCGAGTCTGCCGTCGACGGTGGTCGCGCCTGGGAGATTGTGCAGACTTTCGAACCCGACCTGGTGATCAGTGATGTGGTAATGCCGGTGCTTGACGGTGTAGGACTCTGCCGCTTGATCAAGCAGGATGTTCGCACAGCCGACATTCCCGTGATCCTGATTAGCGGCCAGCGCAATGACGTTGAAGACAGTATCGCGGGGTTGACTGCCGGCGCCGACGATTACCTTCAGGTTCCATTTCGCAATGAAGAGTTGTTGGTAAAGGTTGGCAGGCTGGCGGAGCGGCGCCGGGTAGAGAGGCATTATCGAGAGATTGTCGAAGATGCCGCTGACATTATCTACACGCGCGATATGAATGGGTACCTCACGAGCATCAACGCCGCCGGCGCTCGGTTTTTCGGTAAACCTGCTACTGAGATCGTTGGTGCGCATCTCAGCCAGTTGATTGGGGAAGAAGCGGCGGCACACGACGTTGAAGAAACTCGAAGAGCCGCGACAGATTCGCCTTTGCGTTCGACCTACCACCTCAAAGATGCGGAAGAGAACGGAAAATACCTTGAGGGTGTGATCACGATCGAGCGTGATCGCCAAAATCGTCCCACCGGAATCCGCGGCGTCATCCGCGACATCACCGAACAGAAGCTGGTTGAAGCAGCGCTGCGAGAGAGCGAAGAGCGCTATCGCCGCCTGGTCGAACTCTCACCCGAGGCGATAGTTGTTCACAGTCAAGGGAAATTCGTTTACGTCAATCCGGCTGCGGAACGCCTGTGGGGTGCATCAGGTCCGGAGGAATTAATAGGCCGATCGATATTCGACGTCGTTCATCCCGACTACAAGGACATCGTGAAACGACGGGTGCGTGATATCGAGGAACTGGGCATGCCCACGCCTCTGAACGAACAGAAACACATCAAGCTAAATGGCGAAGTCATCGACATCGAGGTTGCCGGCATCCCGCTCGTCTTTCACGGGCAGCCGGCCGTGCAAGCTGTCATGCGCGATATTACCGAGCGGCGCCGTGGACGCGAAGCCTTACGTCAGACTGAAGCTCGCCTGCGCATGGTGGTTGGCAGTGTTTCGCTCATAATCTTTGCGCTCGATAAGGAAGGGGTCTTCACTCTGTCGGAAGGCGAAGGACTCAAAGCGCTCGGTTTGAAACCCGGCGAGGTGGTTGGGCAATCAGTTTTTGATCTCTATCGCGACAATCCGGAGGTTGTTACCTGTGTCCGACGGGCACTCGCCGGCGAAGCCTTTTCAGCGGCGGTTGACGTTGGCGATCTAACGTTTGAAACGCGTTACACTCCGCTTGCTGACGATGCGGGAAACTTCGCTGGAGTTATCGGCGTCGCCTCTGACGTCACTGAAAACCGAAAAGCACAACAGGCTTTACGTGAAAACGAGCAGCGTTACCGCGAGTTATTCGAAAACGCTAACGACATCATCTATACGCACACACTCCAGGGAAACTTTACTTCCCTGAACCGGGCTGGGCAGGACGTCACCGGCTATTCTCCCGAAGAGGCTCTGGGGATGAACATCGTTGACGTGTTGGCTCCTGAGTATGTGAGCATTGCCCGACGGATGATTGCCCAGAAGACCAACGAAAAAGCGCCCACGATATACGAACTCGAGATCGTCGCAAAGGATGGCCGTCGCGTCCGGCTCGAGGTCAGCACGCGACTTATCTATCAGGATGGTAAACCAATCGGTGTCCAGGGGGTTGGTCGTGATTTGTCAGACCGCAAACGCTCTGAAGAAGTGTTGGCCCAACAAGCTCAGCGCGAGGCTATGACGCATCGCATCTCACAGGCAATTCGATGTTCGTTGGACAGTTCAGAAATTTTCCGTACAGCAGTTCACGAACTGGGTTCCTATTTGAATGCCGATCGCTGTTCACTGTTCATCAAGGAGCAAACCGGCAGCCGCGCGGTAAACGCTGCGGAATTTCATGCGGAAGGAATTCTGCCAGCCGGCTCAAAGTTTGAACTTGAAGACTTGCAAGTCTTAATTGATTCACTCGAGGCGAAGGGCGTTCTCAGTTTCAACGATGCAGCTAACGATCCCCGAATAGCAGAGGTATATGAGCGTATTCTGGCACCAGCCGGAGTGCGCTCGATCATGTATGTGGGGATTCGCGTCGGGGACGAAATAATCGCAGCGTTTGCTTTATCAACCACGCGAGAACTGCGAACCTGGAGTAATTCTGATATAGCGCTGGCAAAGGCCGTCGCGGATCAAACGGGCATCGCCATTCGTCAGGCTGACCTCTATCAAAGAGCTGAAGCTACTTCGAAGCGCGAAGCGCTGGTTAATAGCGTGACAACCGCGATCCGCGCCTCGCTCAGCCTGCCGGAGGTATTGAACACGGCGACCCGTGAACTTGGAATCGCGCTCGCGGCCTCGCGCGTCCACCTGCACCTTTACGATCCCGAGAATCCCATTTCGCCAGTCGAACACGAATACGTGGCCCCAGGTAGTAGTAGCATCGGTCCATTTCAGGCGAACTATGACGACCCGGTTGGTCAACAGCTAATGCGGATGACGAAGCCTCTGGTAATAGGCGACGCTGTGAATTACTACGAGGGGTCACCGCAAGTCAGTGCAGCAGTTAGAGAACATGCGCAGTTGGTAAACGTTCGCTCCCAGATCGGCTATCCGCTAATCGTCAAAGAGTTATTCCGCGGTGTGCTTTGTATCCATCAGACGGATCGCTTGCGCCATTGGACTGAAGATGAATTGTCCCTGGTGCAGTCAGTCGCCGAGCGTTTGGCGATTGGCATGGCCCAAGCTGAACTCTTTGAAATGGTGGCCAAGGCCAAGTCAGAATGGGAAGCGACGTTTGACTCGATGTCTGATGGCATCTTCATCTTTGATCGTGCCGGCCGTCTGAAACGTGTTAACCGGGCCGGTGCGGCGATGGAAGATTCGGACCCACGCGGCCTTTTGGGTCGCAGATGCTGCGATATTCTTCGCACTACATCGCAAGCGTCAGAGTGTGCCGTGGAGAAAGCTATTGCCGAAGGACGAAGCGTGACAATCGAAGTGACCCCCGACCGGCTTAACCGTCCCATCCTCGTCTCGATTGAGCCCGTGGTCGATAAAGATGGTGCAGTGACTAGTGCGGTTTGTACGGCTCGCGATCTTTCGGAATTGCGCCAGGTGCAGGCGGTCGCGCGCGAGCACCAATCGCTGCTGACGAACATTCTCGAGAGTGCCCGCGAATCCATTTATGCCGTGGACATGGATGGCCGCTTCAAGTGGTGCAACAGCGCGACGCTGCTGGCGCTGGGACTTCGTCGCGATGAGTTTATCGGACGCCGGCTGGTTGAGCTGGTGCATGAAGGCGACCGCGAAGTCATTGACGCAAAACTTGACCTGGCTTTGTTGGGCGAGCCACAAACTTACGAGATGCGTTATTTCTCTGCTGATGGCCGGCTGCGTCACGCGCGAGTAGACAATTCTCCCCTGGTCGTTGAAGGCCGAACCACCGGTGTCTTGGGTATTGCCCGCGATATTACTGAACAGAAAGAAGAACGAGAGCGCGCGGCACGAGCCGACAAGTTGCGCGCACTGGGCCAATTGGCGTCCGGCGTCGCTCATGACTTCAATAATTCCCTGGCCGCGATCCTCGGCCGCGCGCAACTCCTGCGCCGCCAGACGCAGGACGAAGCAATGGTGCGAAACGTTGAGATCATTCAAACGGCGGCCGAAGACGCCGCTGCCACTGTTCGTCGTATCCAAACCTTCGCCCGCAAATCACCAGCGAAGGAATTTGAGATGCTCGAGATCTCCGGCTTGCTGAACGATGCTGTTGAAATCACGCGGACGCGTTGGGAAAACGAAGCGAGGTTGCGTGGCTTGGATTATCAGGTGATCTTAGCGGCCGAGAACGGACAACACACCTTCGGGAGCGCGTCTGAACTTCGCGAAGTCTTTGTTAATCTGATCGTGAACGCCGTTGATGCCATGCCAAACGGCGGACGCCTCTCAATAGGTTGTACCCCGGCTGGAGGTCGGTTGTTGGTGCGTTTTGCAGACACCGGCACGGGAATGCCCGAAGACGTCAGGCAAAAGATTTTCGATCCCTTCTTTACGACGAAGGGCGCGCAAGGTACGGGTCTGGGTCTCTCCGTGAGCTACAGCATCATTGAAAGACATGAAGGCATGATTAGCGTCGCCTCCGAATTGGGCGGCGGCACGGTGTTTACGATTGATCTTCCCGCAGTCGCCGTGCAGGAGGAGTCCACCGACGTGACGTCTGAGGAAATTGAAGTACCCACGCTTTCAATTCTTGTCATAGATGATGAGCCAGCCGTGAGAGAAACCTTGGCCGAAATGCTGGAGAGCATGGGTCATCGAGTGCTGCTGGCCGAGAGCGGGCAGTGCGCTCTGGAGGCGCTGGCTGGTAATGACTGTGACCTTGTATTCACTGATCTGGCGATGCCGGAAATGGACGGCTGGGAAACTTCGCGCGAGATTCGAAAGCGCTGGCCCGAGATGAAAGTCGTGCTCGTTACCGGTTACGGAACCGGCACTGTGCCGCCCCTCGGTGAGGACGGTTTGGTTAACGGAATCATCGGCAAGCCGTTCGACTTTTCGCAGATAGGCCAGACGATCACAAGCATCCTCGCCAATGAACCAATGCTGGAAAATGCCGGCGCTTTATGAGCTTCGACTAGTTGCTATAGTTCATAATTCCCGCGCTCGCCGTAAACCCCACGCCAAAGCCAACCACGATCGTCGGACCAGTCCAGTCATTCTTCTCAGCTAGCATGAAGCCGGTTGAAGCGCTGGAAAGGTTTCCGTAGTGTTTCAAAACTTCATACGAACCCTGAACCTTGGTGGAGTCAGTTTCGAGGTGCAATTGTGAACAGACGCCGTCGAGGATTTTCTTGCTGCCGGTGTGGATCAGACAATCGTCAACCTGGGCCATGTTTGATACCGGCGAGTCAGGATGTTGCAGGACGTCTTTCACGGTTGTAACGGCATAGTGCGCGCCGCGATTGGGCACGCTCGGTCGCATGAAGTATTGCGGCCGTCCCTTCAGGAATTCATGAGAGCTATTGCTGTTCATGGTAAGAAGATTGACGTCGTCAGTGTCTTCATTAGTCAAGTGACAGATTGGTCCGAAGCTTGGCTTTCCTTCCTCATTGCCGACCAACAGAGCTACAGCCCCATCGCCGAAGAGCATTGATTGAATGACGAAGGTGGTATCCAACCTTTTTTGTTCAAACTGGGCTTCATTTAGTTTCTGCTCCTTCCGCATACGAATGACTTCTCGAAAGCCGTGATATTCGTCGCGCAAGAGTGGCGCGACGTAGGGAGTGTGTGCTTCCGCCATCAGGACCATGGCCAACTTTCCCGGATTAGCGGCGAGATACCATTGGGCCACTTCAATGGACTTGAGCAAGACCGAACAGCCCTGCGCTTGCATGCTGACGGTTCGCAGTGAACGAGATAGGAGTCCGTGAGTTTGTCCCATAACTTCTGAGGCCAAACAGGGAAGCATCTGATCAGGGGTGTTGGTGGCAGCAATCAGCAGACCAATTCGCGCCGGGTCTCCCTGCCACTCTTCGATGCAACGCTTAGTAGCGCCGACACCGAGCTCGGTAGTAGAGCTTCTCGCATTCAGCGGCTTGCCTGCCAGGAAATCAGGATAGTTGTCCATCACCGAGTAGCGTTGGTCGACGCCCAAAGAGTTCAGCGTGTTGATAAGCTCGGGAGAAAGCTTATGCATCAGCGCGTTGGCGAGTTCGGTGGTTTGAAATGCGTGCTTGGGGGTTGAGGTTGCTGCTGATAGTAGGTTAATCATGATCGTTCTCCCTGAGATATTGGCATCCTTGTATTAGTTCCCGTCCCGGTCCAGAGAATCGCTTCGCGCAAATGGAGCAGTAGGGGTTGACGCGACTATTGGTTGCTTGTTCAGTAAGTTGATTATCAAGGCGCGTGCCAACGCCTGCGTTGGCCACTTTAAAGACTAAACGCAGGAATATTAAGACTTAGAGGAAGATCGACGGGGAGGTTACCTGAAGGTTGATTTGGATACCCAGTATTCACCAAAAGTAAGAAGCCCCAATGCAAGCCACTTTGCTAACCAATTCTATCGAATGCGATTGGTAAGGAGGTATCCACCTGTGTAGCTGGTATTCAGGGATGCTGGCAGCGGAGCGACTCGACGAAAGTTACGTTCGACGGTTCTAACCTCGCCGATTTATGGCAGACAGTCACCGTTAATGGTACTGTTACAGACGAGGACGGGGACGTTGTGGCCGGAGCAACGGTGAACACCAGGAACTAAAGCCGTCTCCAAAATCATCAATGAGTTACTTGCAAAATATGTAGGTTTGGAACAGCCGCTGCCGCGTTTCCTCAGCATTTTGGGAGGTTTACTAGCGCAAGCATGTTGGCAATACAATTGCTTTACACAAATGCCGAGTGACCTTCAAACAGTCGCTTTCTCACACTTTGAGCCACCTAAGCTCGGTGTGACTCCAGAACGGGGCTGCCAAACTTTGGAGAGTGGGCAGCCTCGTTTGCATACTCGATTCAGAAAATCGGATAAA
>JANLYZ010000072.1:0-13764 GCA_031365905.1 Chloracidobacterium sp.
GTCAGTATCCAACTTCTGAACAATCGGCTGCTCCGCCGTAACCGGGAGATCGTTAACTATCAGATCGACCTTGTTGCGAACTTCCTGCGCCGCGACGTCCGGACTCTTTTCCAGCAGGAACGTAATGAAGACCTGCGACACGCCTTCGACGGAAGTGGAGCGCAGCTCGTCGATGCCGCTGACGGTGTTTACCGCACCCTCGATCTTGTCCGTGATCTCAGTTTCAATCTCCTGCGGCGAGGCGCCGGGATTTACAACCGTAACTGTAATCGTCGGCAGATCGATCTTCGGGAAAAGATCCACGCCCAAAGACCTGTAGGAGAAGAGCCCGACCACCGTCAGACTCAGTATCAGCATCGTCGCAAATACCGGACGCCGGACACAAATTTCAGCTAGCTTTTGCATTCTTTAAATCAAGTCCAATGTCCAAAGTTTAAAGTCCAATGTCCGTTGCCGCTTCCCGACTTTGGACTTTGGACATTCGACGTTGGCCTATTGTTTTACCGCCATCCCGTCGCTCAACTGCTCAACGTTGCTGGTCGCCACGGTTTCGTTTTCCGCGACGCCGCTCTTGATTTCAACCAGATCGCCTTCAGTTTGTCCCAACTGCACCTGCCGCTCCTGCGCCTTGCCGTCCTTGATTACAAACACACGGCTAACGCCTGACTCGGTACGCACAGCCCGCGCAGGCACGAGTGTGGCCGGCACCGCGCGCGATTCGAGAATACGCACGGTCGCAAACTGTCCAGGCTTCAAAACGCCGCCGTTGTTTTCAATCTCCGCTTCCACCGTTAGGGTTCGCGAAGTTGGCGTGACGTTTGGCGAGATACGCGCAATTCGCCCGCTGAAATTTCTATCGGGCCAGGCGCTCGTGGTGACTGACACGGACTGCCCAACGCTCACGGTTGGGATTGCCTGTTCGGGAATATCGATGCGCACCCGCAACGGATTAATCTTGACCACAGTCGCAATTTTTGTGGTCGTGGACACATATTCGCCAAGGTCTGCCGGACGATCTGAAATGTAGCCATCAATCGGTGAATAGACGTTTGCGTAAGATTGATTGCGAACTGCTAGATTAAGCTGGCTCTCAGCGTTGGCCACATTCGCACGCGCGGTCATCACCGCGGCGTAGTTTTGGCGCGCCAGTGAGAGCGCTGACTCATATTGCTCTTTCAACTGATCGCGCTGCGCCTTCTGCTGGTCGTAAGCTGAGCGAGAAACGTCTCCCGATTCAATCAGCTTCTCAGCACGCCGCAGATTTTTTTCTGCCAGCTCCAAAGCGACTCTTGCATTGCCCACTTCCGGCAGTTTGTTTATATCGAATGCCTGGCCCGGACGTATGCCAACTTTCTCTTCAGCCTGACGCAACGATGCCTTCGCCTGATCAACCTGCGCCCGCGTTTGCTGCGCGCGAAGCTTTGCATCCACATCATCGAGCCGGACTATCGTCTGCCCACGTTTGACGTAACTTCCCAAGTCCACTGCCACGACAACAACCTTGCCCGGCATCGACGGGGAAACATCGGTCTGCTCGTCGCCCGTCAAGCTCCCGGTCGCTTCAAAAAATCTTGGCAACTCGCGCACGATTGCGGTCGCTGTGGTCACCTCAACTGCAGCCGGCTGCGCCGCCGTGTTGGTATCACTTCTGACATTGGCTTTGGAACCGCCGCAGGAATTCGCCAGCAGCAAGAGGCCGGCGAGCACGAGCGCTAGTGAAAACAGTTGTACGACCCGAATGGGTAATCTGGGAGAAGACATTTTGACTCTAGCTCTTTCTCGGAAAACCGTTCCCCGAAATTTTCCCGGCCGTTCCCTTTTTCGAGGTCGGGGCGTCAGCGACACTAATGCCGTGCAGCAGGATGTCGGTAAAATTCTTCGCTGCCTCTTCGTTGGAAATCTTTAGCAGGCGACGCTTCGGATCCCAAAGATTGTTATTGAGTGAATGATGAATGATCATGCCGATAAATGAACGGACGACGATCGCGGGATCAACCTTAGCCATTGCGCCATCGCGCTGTCGTTCGGCAATGTAGCCACCAAGCAGTTCGTAAACGCGCCGGACAAATTTTTCAAAAAACATTTCCGCCAGTTCGTGGCCCTCAAGGGCGGCATGAAGCAGCAGTCTTTGAAATTCCGGATCGGATTCGTGATGATCGAGCGCGCCTAAGGCCAACTGCTCAAAGACCGCCCGATCGTCCTTCTGCTTCAACGCCTCGGCCACCATCTGCTCCGGATTCATCGCATCCCCGGAACAGGCTTTGTGATCGAGAATCGCTGAATAGAGTTCCTGCTTCGTGGCGAAATGCCGGAACACCATCGCTTCGGAAACGCCGGCAGCCTGCGCAATCTCGCGCGTCGTTGTGCCGCCGAAACCTCGCTGCGAAAAGAGGCTAACGGCTACGCGAAGTATCTGTAACTTTCGGTCCTCGGCGGTCATGCGCGCGCCGCCGGCCGTAGCCACCGGGGGCGGCACTGAAGCCTCGGGAGTCGATATTGGCTTGCTCAAATGGAAATCTTTCTTCCTCAGGGCGTTAAAGTAAGTACTTACTTACCACCCGCCAGCAGGGTTGTCAAGGCTTTTGCCCAGACTCACCGCAGATGTGCCCCAGCCATGTCTAGAAAATGATGTTTGCGCACTGTTGTGGCCAAAAGCCGGGTAGCGGCGAGATGTTTATAGAACCTTTCGTCAATTTGAATTCCGCGCTCCGTTACGAGCGCGCTGCCCGGGCGGTCGGCCACAACTCGCGCTTCAATGAGTATCGCGTCCCTCTGGGTTTCGAATACTTCGCGCGGTCGATTCGCGCCGCCCCACGATCTCTTGTATCGTTCCCGACCTACGTTGATTCCAAACTTGTACCCTTTCACAACAAATCGTTTTTCAAATCACTGTCTCTCACTATTGCTCCCCGTCTTGTTTTTCGCGCTTACGGCGCGACACCTCATTGATAATCGTGCGCGAGTATGTGTCGGGCGTGCTCATGCTCGTACTCGGCACACTGTTTGCTCCTGTGTTATGAACGTGTAAGCAAACTACTATTCAAAAATGGTCCGCACTATCTAAAGGAGATACAAAAGCATGTCGCAGAACATAACTTCAACAGACTTCCCCGGGACTTCCAACCAAACCGGAAACTCAGGAAACGGTGGCACAGCTACGGGCACGGCAGCCGGGCTCGCGCAGGAATATGGCGGCAAGATTTCGGATGCTGCCAGCCAGGCGAAAGACTTCGTGAGCGACAAAATGTCGGTAGTTGGAGACAAGCTCAAGGATCTCCAAAATGTCGATCTCGGAGAAGTTGCAGAAAACGCAAAAGATTATGCGCGCAACAATCCGGGCCAGGCCATTTTGATTTCGGCCGCTGCTGGCCTGCTGGTGGGTTTGATTCTTCGGGGCCGGCGGTAGGCTGGCCGCGCGCTGACACATCAGCGCACTTAACAAGAAAGGAGACCGACGCATGTCCGCTTCCGCAATTAGGGCGCAATCAACTTCGGCATCCGTGGGCGCAGAAAAACCTGACGAGAGTCTACCCTCGCTGTTTAGTCGTTTGGGAGACGACGTCATGCAGCTCTTCGACACCAAGATGAGTTTGCTAAAAGTTGAGATCAAAGAAGAGGCAAATGCGTATGCGCGCGGCGGCATCATGATAGGCGTCGGCGGCATTATCGCGGCGATCGGGTTTGCGCTGCTAAACGTTGCTGTTGCCTTTGGCATCTCGATTCTCCTGGCCGGCGCCGACTTGAGCCAGCCGGCGAGATACGCGATTGGATTTCTGTCTGCCGGGGTTCTCTATTTGATCGTGGGCGCGATCATCGTCTCGACGATGAAGAACCGCCTGGCCAAACACAGCCTCGTTCCGGACCGGACCGTCGCTGAACTCAGAAAGGACAAGGTATGGCTGAAGAACGAACTCTAGGACTGGCACGAGCGCGCGAGAGCGCAAACGAAATGAGGGGCGAAGATCCATCCAAGGAACAGCTCCAGCGTCGCATGGAAGAGGCGCGCGACTCAATCACAAATACCGTGACTGAAATCAAAGACAACGTGGCCCAGCAGGTGGAGAGCGTAAAAGAGGCGCTCGACTGGCGGGAGCATTTCAAGAAACAACCTGTCGCCTGGTCTTTGGGCGCGGCCGGCGTAGGCCTATTCGTGGGTTATGGAATTGCCGCGGCGATCAAGGGAGACGGCCGTGATGAAATTCAATACGCGCCATCCCCTGCCTATTCGCTGACAGGTAGCGAAACAAGTTACGCGGAATCGACCAAGCCAAATGGTCATGACGACGGACCTGGATTGCTCGACCGCTTCCGCGAAACGTCGGCTTACGAACGGCTCAGCCAGGAGGCAGGCACACTCGGCGATCGATTGGTCAACGAACTTTCGACTACGGCACAGCAAGTTGTACTGCCGGCGCTGCTCAAAAAACTTAAGGGTTGGATCGGTCTCGACCTTTCCACGAAAACTTTATCGATGGGACACAAGCCGGAAGCGACAAACAGTTCGTACGTTCCCAGTGGGGCCAACTAGTTTCAATCAAACTCGGTTACACAAATGAAAAGGGCGAGCCATAACGGCTCGCCCTTTTTTCATCGGAAGACAAGTGTCTACCTCGCCATTGGTTTGCGGGGTAATTTCTCATCGCGCATCGCCGCGTCGTAAATAAACGCAGCCATAATTGTTGCCGCCTGTTTCATGTCCTCTGCCTGGATGCGATCAAACACGTCCTGGTTCGAGTGATGAGTGCGCGAGTCGTATTCAATCTCGTCCTGAATGAATTGGAATCCCGGCAAGCCAATCGCATCAAACGACAAATGATCCGTGCCGCCGGTATTTGATATCGAGAGCGTAGCGGCGCCCAAGTCGCGGAAAGGCGCAAGCCACTGGCGGAACAACGGCCGGACCGCTTCGTTGCCTTGCAGGTATACGCCCCGGATCTTTCCGGTGCCGTTGTCGAGATTGAAGTAAGAACTGAATTTTTCGTATTCAGGTTTGGTGACGAGCACACTGGGAGACGGGCTGGGCGTTTGCAATGGCGAGGGCGGCACACTTGCTCCAGCAGCGGGAATTTCCATTGCGCCGAAGTGTTGAGCTACGTAAGCCTTCGAACCCAGGAGTCCCTGTTCTTCACCTGTCCATAACGCGATGCGAATGGTGCGGCGTGGTTTCAGATTCAACGCCTGTAGAATTCGCACTGCCTCCATTGCGACCGCGACCCCGGCGCCGTTGTCTGTAGCGCCCGTGCCGGCATGCCACGAATCCATGTGACCGCCCAACATTACAATCTCGTCCTTAAGATCACTGCCGGGAATTTCAGCGACGGTGTTGTAGCCCATCGGATCGGCGTCCTGCCATTCGACCGCGAGGTCTACAGTCATCTGCACTTTTTCACCGGCCTCGATCATGCGCGCGATGCGATTGTAGTGTTCAACTGCCAGCACGAGCTGCGGCACTATCTTCGGCGCGGTCTTGTCGTAAGACTGGATCAGTCGTGTGGCGTTAGGGCCAAATGAAGCTTCGGTTACCGCCTGGGGCACTGTAGCCGATTGCACGAAGATCGTGCCGCCATCACCAGCCCGGCTGGCATCAACCAAGACAGCTGCGCCTTCATTCTGAAAAAATTCATACCTCCTGGCGTTGAAGAGTTGCGCGGCTCTTTGCTCCGGCGTGAAGCGGCGGCCACCGCCCGGATTTGGCATGGGCGCGTCGGCCAAGCTCAGCAAATCTTTTTCATCGCGCCGCGTGCCCATCGGTTCGAAGTGCGCTTTTACTTCGCGCATTTTCCCGGTCAACACAATCGCGCCTTTCAGTTTTCCCTTGAAGCGTTGCAGGTCTGCCTCATCCTTTGCATCGACATAAACAACGTCCGCCGTTAACGGTCCCGCGGTAGCGGGCGACCACGCTTTCGGATAAGCAATCAGCGGGATGTCGAGCGGTTCCGAGACTTGCGCCGAGAATCGTTTCAGCGTCCAGCCACGACCAAAAGGTCCCCATGCTTCGAGATGTGCATTCTGCAGTCCCCACTTCGTGAGTTGATCGCGCGTCCATTCGTTCGACCTTTTCATTCCCGGTGACGCAGTCAGCCGCGGGCCGATAACGTCGCTGAGATGACTCAACGTCTGCATCACCTGCGAACGATTCAGGCCTTCGTCTCTTATCCGCTCGATCGGATCATTGGGATCCTTCGCTGGCGTGGTGGTCGTTGGCCCACTTGCCGGAGTTGGCGATTGCGTGGGTTGCTGCGCAAGAGTTGCGCTCGGCGAAACAAGGAAAACGAAAAGCAGCACAACGGTCGCATTGCGTCTCAACATTCTTATGCCCCTCAGTTTTGTAGGACAGACATTCCTGTCTGTCCATTCTTCATCTTTACTTTTAGTTGTGTTCGGAAAATTGGTGAGCGGATTCTAACTTAAAATCTGGACAGACAGGAATGTCTGTCCTACTGCCAATTTACTTCTTCGCCTTGGCTTTGGGTTTCTCAACCGCAGCTTCGGCGGAGCTGTAGCCACAGTCCTCATTAGCACAGTGACGAAACGTGCCCTGCTTCTTGGTAGTCTTCTCGAGCAGAAACGGCGCATTGCATTTGGGGCACGCTTCCAGAACCGGCTTGTCCCAGTAAACGCGATCGCAGTCGGGATACGTACCACAGCCGTAAAAGACTTTGCCGCGTTTCGACTTCTTGACTACCAACTCACCTTTGCATCCGGGCCGGGCGCAGTGAACTCCGGTCGACTCCTGCTTGATGTATTTACACTTCGGATAATTGGAGCACGATATGAATTCTCCAAATCGTCCAAAGCGTCGCACAAGCTGCGCGTCGTCAACCGGACACTTCTCGTCGAGCGGCACTGGCGCCGGCGCGGCCACGCCGCTCTTGGCGATCTTGCGAATGTTGCGGCATTCGGTATAACCCGTGCAGCCGTGGAAAGGACCGAAGCGACCGCGCTTCAACTGCATCGGCTTGTCGCAGAGCTCGCAAACTTCCGGCTCCGCCGCAGCTTCGCCGTCAGCACCTTCGCTGCCGTTGGCACCGCCATTCGCGCTGGCCTTCGGCTCAGCATCACGCGTCGCTTCGCATTTCAAGCACTTGAGATATTTCCCGAAGCGTCCCCACTTCAGCACCATCCCTTTGGTCTCGCATTTGAGGCAAACCTCGTCAGTCGGTTTCTCGGCTTCCTTTATATCTTTGGTGTACTTGGTAAACTTTACGAGGTCGCTCGAAAACTTGTCATAGAACTCATGCAGCGCGTCAGTCCATTTGAGTTTTCCTTCTTCGACGTTATCGAGCTCTTCTTCCATGCGCGCCGTGTAGGTCTCATTGAACAGGTCGGCAAACCCGCCCTCGATCAGCAGGTCATTAACAGTCTTCCCTAAATCGGTGGGATGAAAACGTCCTTCACGTTTCTCAACATACTCGCGCGCCAAAATCGTCGTCATGATCGCTGCATAAGTTGACGGGCGGCCAATGCCTTTTTCTTCGAGCGCCTTCACGAGCGTCGCTTCCGTGAAACGCGGGGGCGGATCGGTGAAGTGTTGTTCCGGCGTGATCTGATTGAGATTGAGCGTCTCGCCTTTTTCCACGAGGGGCAGGCTGCGTTCCGCTTCCTCGTCTTCCTCAGTCTTCTCGTCGCGGCCTTCCTGATAAATTTTCAGGAAGCCGTCAAACTTTTGCACCGAACCGCTCGCGCGGAAGATGAAACGACCGGCGCCAATGTCGATCGTGGTCTGATCGAATAGAGCGGGCGTCATTTGCGATGCGACCGAACGCTGCCAGATCAGCCGATAAAGACGCAGCTCATCGTTGCTCAAATAACTGGAAAGCGAGTCCGGCGTGCGCGCAACATCGGTGGGACGGATCGCTTCGTGTGCATCTTGCGCGTCCTTCTTCGAGCGATAGTGAATTGCTTTCTCGGGCAGATAAGCTGCGCCAAATTGTTTGCCGATGAAGTCACGCACTTCTTGCAGCGCCGCATCGGAAACGCGTGTCGAGTCGGTTCGCATGTAGGTAATCAGCCCGACTGATCCTTCCGCGCCAATCTCGATGCCCTCATAGAGCTTCTGCGCCACCATCATCGTGCGCTTCACGGCCCAGCCAAGTTTGCGCGCCGCTTCCTGTTGTAGTTTTGAAGTGATGAACGGCGGAACCGGATTACGTTTACGTTCCTTCTTCGTTACTTCATTGACAACGAACGTCTGCTGGTTTACTTCAGCGACGATATCAGCGGCCTTGGTTTCGTCGCCGAGCAGGATTTCACTCGCCTTGAGCTCCTGATCAAAGCCGCCGGTCTTGACCGTTTGCTCGCTAATCTTGAACAGTCGCGCATCGAAGGCTGGTGGTAGGGGGGCAAGAAGATTCGCGATTATCGTCCAGTACTCGGTCTTGATGAAGCGTTCGATTTCACGCTCGCGTTCAACGACCATGCGTAGCGCCACTGACTGCACGCGCCCGGCGCTCAGTTTCCCGCCAACCGTCCGGCACAGTAGCGGCGAAACCTTGTAACCCACCAAACGATCCAGCACGCGCCGCGCTTGTTGCGAATCGACGAGGTTCTGATCAATCTGTTTTGGGTGTTCAAAAGCTTCGTTAACCGCGCGCTTCGTGATCTCATTAAACATCACGCGGAACGTAGCTTTGGCCGGTCGCTTTGGCACGATCTCTTCTGCCAGGTGCTGGCAAATCGCTTCGCCTTCGCGATCCGGGTCAGCCGCGAAGTAGATGTTGTCAGCGATTTTGGCGGCGGCCTTCAACTCCGAGACAATCTTCTTGTTGTTTCGCTTTCGGGAATCGGGAATAACTTCGTAGGTCGGTTTGAAATCGTCGTCGACGTCAACTCCCAAACCTTTGGAAGGCAGATCCTTGATGTGGCCTATCGAGGCCTTAACCAGATAGTCCTTTCCCAAATATTTATTTATTGTCTTCGCCTTCGCCGGCGATTCAACTATTACTAGATTTTTTGCCATTACTATTTTGCCTGACTACACCACAACTGCATCGGCGGCCTTGTCTCTTTCCCGGCGGGCCAGAATTCCAAAATACAAGAAATACGAGCGTAAGTCAGATGGGTGAATGAACTCGGGCGTCTCATTGTAAAGTTCATCGCAGATTACTTCCCGCAAGCGCGTCAACTCCTTCAGTCGATGATTTCTCCAGCGCGGGTCTGCGATCGTCAGATCGATCAATTCCAGCAATCTGCCGAAGGCATCTTCGAAGCGAGCCTTGTCACCACGCTTTTTCCATTGCAACGCCCGCTCATACTCGCTGCCCGCGTTGCCGAGTTGGGTGGCAAGGGAGAAGGTAAACCAGCGACCGGCTGCTAATTCTGGATGATATGTTGTCATCGAATTCCTATGGCACTAGCTTGCCCACGATCCGCATAATGCGTTCCTGCAACGCCGCGTCTTCCACTCCGCGCGACCGATTGTTCTGCCTGGGTCGTATATTGATCATGGAATCAAACTCGACCATTTCGGGCAGCACCCGGTCGGTATACAAGTTAATTCCCCACAAATCGTCTTGCCGTGAATTTCGTTCGAGGAGAAAAGCTTCCTCGTCAGCATGCAACTCGGCACCGACCGCCATCACTTCCTTTTCAACGACGACAACAGCTTTAACCATGTCGCCATATAGTTCTTCGCCAGCTTCGCGGAGTTGTTTGGGCGAGATGGTCTCACTTATTAGAATTATTCCCATCGCCCATTCACATCTTCCGCACAAAACATTTGCCCGGCAGCGCCCGCACCAGATCGCGCATCTCGAGCGTCAGCAGCGCTGCGGTCAAATCCGAGATCGTAAGCCGACTCTCATTGACGAGGACATCAATGTGCGCCGGGTTGTCCGCCGAAAGCAACTTGAAAACTGATTGCTCAAAACCGGAGAGCCCCTGCGGCACCAGCGCCAATTGATCCGCGAGTGACTTCTCCTTCTTCTTCTCGTCCAGCGGCGGCGGCAACAACTTCGCCGCGATCTGCGGTGGCAATTCCGCCGCCACATCCTGCCATTGCTGCACCAGCTTCGCCCCGGCGCCCTTGATCAGATAGTTGGTCCCAAACGAGTTACGCGACGTAATGTTACCGGGGACTGCAAACACCTCCCGGTTCTGCTCGATAGCCAGTCGCGCCGTTATCAATGAACCTGAACTCTCCGCAGCCTCGACCACGATGACTCCCAAACTCAACCCGCTAATGATGCGGTTGCGGTACGGAAAGTTTTCCGAGACCGGCGGCGTCGTTAAGGGAAACTGCGAAACAATCGCGCCCTTCGCCGCGAGCACTTCCTCTGCCAGCTTCTTATGATCGCGCGGATAAACCTGATCGAGACCGGTGCCGATTACAGCTACCGTGCGACCGCCGCCTTCAATCGCGCCGCGATGAGCGGCTGCATCTATACCACGTGCGAAACCGGAAACGATTGTCACGCCGCGCTGCGACAGATCGCGCGCCAGCATGGACGCGGCGTTCTGTCCGTAGGTGGAACAGCGGCGCGAACCAACGATGGCGACACACGGTCGTTCTAAACACTCAGCCCAGTCGCCTTTGACATAAAGCGTGATCGGCGGATCGTATATCTCTCTTAGGAGTGGCGGGTAAACACCGTCATCGAGAATCAGAATGTCGCCGCCGAGTTTTCTAACCGCTTCAATTTCAACTTCCGCTTTATCGTGCTGGTCGCGGGCGATGATGCTGTCGACCGCTTCCGGCAGCAGCCGCACCTTCTCCAACTCGGCACGCGTCGCTCGATAGACCGCTTCGGCAGACCCGAAACGCTCGAGCAGTTTGGCAGCGGCTCGCGGGCCGATGCCGGGCGTCATGTTGAGAGCGATCCATTCCCTCATACGATTGCTGATTGCTGATTGCAGAATGCTGAATTTGTAAACCGCATCTAGTGCACTAAACTTTGCGCAAGCCCTTTGCGGACTTAATGGAAGAGACGGTGATAGCAAGAATCTCATCTGCCTCTTTAAGTAAATCAGTTACGCGAGTCGGCTTAAGGATACCAGCGTCGATCAAGAGATCGATCCAATAGACTGTTTCATCTGCTTCCTCTTCGACAATACCCATCTTCGCCGCAAAGTCTGCCTTTGACTTAGCTCTACAAGCAGCGCGGTAATTAGCGCCAACCGACGGACCACAACGAAGCATTTGGTTTCTGATTACCTTAGCGGTCGGCGTATTTGGCAAGCTTTCAGCCAAGCGGATAACGCGTAAAGCAAAAGCACGCGTTCTGGTTTTCATTTCGTCGGGATTCACCGATTACTCCCTATTCCGCAATCCTCAATCCGCATTCCGCAATCGGTTGGCGGAGGCGTGTAGGAATCGAACCTACCTAAGGCTGTTCTCACAGTCTCACTAACGGTTTTGAAGACCGCGCCGTTCACCAGAACAGATTCGCCTCCACGTCTTACATTGCAAATTTCGAATCTCAAAGTCAGCTCCAACTTCAAACAACAAGGCGCCGAAAAACAGATCTGCCATCGTCGGTGCGAAACCCTACGCGCCAAACTGCGAGCATGTCAAGCAAGGCCCGCGAGACCCCTTTGCTGAAACGATGCCAGAAATCATGAAGACTTATCGTCTGCAAACTTGACGGAATTCCATGACTAAAGTTAATCTTACAATCCCGAACGAACGTTCGAACGATGAAGTAAGGCGGCGATTGTAGGGCCGTGCCCTACGCGCGGATTTAACTCAACTCGGGACAGAACAAAGAGGAGCGCATGATCAATTTTCAAACGTCACCCGACCAATACAAACACTGGAAGCTCGCCGTGACTGGCGCGGTGGCCACGCTCACGATGGATGTTGCGGAAGACGTGACGCTCGCTGAAGGTTACAAGCTGAAACTCAACTCCTACGATCTCGGCGTGGACATTGAACTGGCGGATGCGATTCAGCGGCTGCGTTTCGAACACCCCAACGTGAAGGCCGTCGTTATCACGAGTCTGAAGCCGCGAATCTTTTGCGCCGGCGCCAACATCTACATGCTCGGCACGTCGTCACACGCATTCAAAGTTAACTTCTGCAAGTTTACCAACGAGACCCGCTGCGCCATCGAAGACGACTCGCGTCATTCCGGCCGCCGTTACATAGCTGCGCTCAACGGCACCGCTTCCGGCGGCGGCTACGAACTCGCGATCGCGTGTGACGAGATCTATCTGGTCGACGATGGCAACTCCGCCATTTCCCTTCCCGAGGTTCCGCTGCTCGGCGTGTTGCCCGGCACCGGTGGTCTGACCCGTCTGGTCGACAAAAGAAAAGTTCGCCGGGATCGCGCGGATGTGTTTTCAACTCTGGCCGAAGGGTTGAAAGGAAAGCGCGCGAAGGAGTGGGGACTGATCGACGACTGTTTCCCGACCAGCAAATTCCAGGAGTCGATCGACGCGCGCGTAAATGCGATCGCAAATTCTGATGGTGACAAATCAATTAGCGGAATCAAGCTCAACCCGCTGCAAGTTGAAGTGAAGCCTGCCGGTCTCGAATATAAATATGTCAAAGTCATTCTGAATCGAGAGCAACGCTACGCTGACCTGACTGTGCACGGCCCTGAATCTGATCTGCCAACTACGCCTGAGGGCATCCAAAAGCTCGGCGATCAATATTGGCCGCTGCAGGCATATCGCGAGTTGGATGATGCGCTACTGCAACTACGGGTGAACGAACCGGAGATTGGACTGGTTTGCCTCCGCACCGCAGGCAAAGCGGCTCACGTCCTGGCCGTAGACAAGGCACTCAATTCGAACAAAGACCACTGGCTGGTTCGCGAGATTCGGCTTTACATGGCGCGTGTATTGCGCCGCCTCGACCTAACCGCGAAGAGTTTCTTCGCAATCGTCGAACCGGGCAGTTGTTTCGCCGGTAATCTGCTGGAACTCCTGCTGGCTTCCGATCGCAGCTACATGCTTAGCAACCCCGAAGAGACAGTTGAGATCGCGGCCAGTGAGTTGAATAAAGGTGATCTGCCGATGAGCAACGGTCTTACGCGCTTGCAGTCGCGCTTCCTCGCAACCCCGGAAAAGGTCGATGAAGTTCTTGCTCACAAAGGATCATTTAATACGGAAGCTGCGGACGAAGTTGGACTGATCACGTTCGCGCCGGACGATCTTGACTGGGAAGACGAGATTCGCGTCGCCATCGAGGAAAGAACATCATTGTCGCCTGATGCGCTCACGGGCATGGAAGCGTCATTGCGTTTCGCCGGGCCCGAGACGATGGATACGAAGATCTACGGGCGTCTGACCGCGTGGCAGAATTGGATCTTCCAACGACCAAACGCTGTTGGCCCGCAAGGTGCTTTGACGAATTACGGCAAGCCGACGCAGGCGCATTTTGATTTCAAGAGGACTTGAGGCCGGAGCGCAGGCATCCTGCCTGCAATGAGCGCGAAGCGCGAACCTGCTTTGCGCGTGCTGCGCGCGCGTTGCAGGCAAGCTGCCTGCGCTCCCAGGAAAATGAATCATGAATTTATACGAACGCATTCCTAACAACGTTAACTTGTCCGAAGACAAGAAACTCCAGCGCGCGCTGGAGAAGTGGCTGCCAAACTATCTCGACTGGTGGCAGGAGATGGGTCCTGACGGCTTCCAGCAAAAGGACGTTTACCTGCGCACCGCTATAAGCGTCGAGCCTGACGGTTGGGCCAACTTCGACTTCGTGAAGATGCCTGACTATCGCTGGGGCATCTTTCTGAAGCCGGCCGAGGCCGACGCGAAGATTGGTTTTGGCGATAACTACGGCCAGCCTGCTTACCAGGAAGTGCCGGGTGAATTCCG
>JANLYZ010000096.1:0-6124 GCA_031365905.1 Chloracidobacterium sp.
GTCGCGTTTCTGTTTCGGATCCGGAATCGGAATCGCCGACAACAATGCTTGCGTATACGGATGCAAAGGGTTTGCGTAAAGCTCCGCCGCCGTTGCCACCTCCACAATCCTTCCCAGATACATCACTGCGACGCGCGTCGAGATGTGCTCGACAACCGCCAGCCCGTGCGAAATGAAAAGATATGCCAGGCCAAACTCCTTTTGTAAATCCTGAAGCAGGTTAACTACCTGCGCCTGCACTGAAACATCGAGAGCGGAGACGGGCTCATCGGCGACAATCAGTTTCGGATTGAGCGCTAACGTGCGGGCGACGCCGATCCGTTGCCGCTGGCCGCCGGAAAATTCGTGGGCGTAGCGATTGCGATAATCTGGATCGAGCCCAACCTTTCTGAGCAGTTCAGCCACCCGATCGCGGCGTTCCTTTTTCGTACCGATCTTATGAATGACGAGCGGCTCGCCGACGATGTCGCCAACCTTCATGCGCGGATTGAGCGAAGCAAATGGATCCTGAAACACGATCTGCATCTCGCGGCGAATTTCGCGCATCTCGGTCTTGCCCAACCTCAGCACATCGCGGCCTTCAAACTTTATTTCGCCCGCGGTCGGCTCGATCAAACGCAGCAGACAGCGTCCGACGGTTGATTTGCCGCAACCGGATTCGCCGACCAGCCCCAGCGTTTCGCCATGAAAAATCTCAAAAGAAACGCCGTCAACCGCGCGCACTACGTCGTCGCTGTTTTCCACCGCGAAGTGCTTTACCAAGCCGCGTACTTCGACGAGTTGTTGATTTCTTGTGCCCATACAAAAGCGAACATCCACAGATTACGCAGATTACACAGATTTCTTATTTGGCAGCTACGTGCGCGGTTAAGGAAATAGAAATCGACATGTCCATATCTAATCTGTGGAATCTGCGTAATCTGTGGATACTTTCTGATGATCGGCAGCAACTGCAGCCGCTAAATCGAAAAGCACGCACCGCACCTTGACGTCACACTCGAGATCGTAAAGCGGTATCTCGTCTGCGGTGCAACGCGGCATCACATGTGGACAACGCGGCGCGAAGTGACAACCCGGCGGCAGTTCGGTTGGGCTCGGCACCGTGCCCTCGATCGTTTCCAGTCGTTCCGTTCTCGCAACTGTCGCGCTCGTAAGCTTCGGCACAGATCTGAGGAGTCCTTCCGTATACGGATGCTTGGGCCGCGCAAACAAATCTTCTACCGGTGACTCCTCGACAATTCGTCCCGTGTACATCACAGCCACACGATCGGCGACCTCCGCCACCACGCCCAGGTCGTGTGTAATCAAGAGCACTGCCAGCTCGCGATTCTTCCGGAGTTCATTTAACAGTTCGAGAATCTGCGCCTGTATGGTGACGTCGAGGGCGGTTGTCGGTTCGTCAGCGATGAGTAGTTTGGGATCGCAGGCGAGCGCCATCGCAATCATCACGCGCTGGCGCATGCCCCCCGAAAGCTGATGCGGATAATCATCAACGCGGCGGGCCGGATCGGGAATCGCAACTTCGCGCATCGCTTCAATCGCCGCGGCGCGTGCCGCCTTGCGCGAGAGTTTGCGGTGCAGCCGGAGCGCTTCGGCAATCTGTTCGCCCACGGTGTAGACCGGGTTGAGCGAGGTCATTGGATCCTGAAAGATCATCGCGATGTCGTCGCCGCGAATCTGGCGCATCTCCGCGTCAGACAGTTTCAAGAGGTTCTTGCCGTCGAACGTGATCTCGCCGCCAACAATTTTTCCTGGCGGCGCGATCAGGCGCATGATGGAAAGCGCCGTGATCGACTTACCGCAACCTGATTCGCCTACGACGCCCAACAGTTCGCCGGTGTCGAGGTGGAAACTGACACCATTGACCGCGCGCACGATTCCGGCACGCGTCGGGAAGTGCGTTTCGAGGTTCTTGACTTCGAGCAAGTGCGACATACGAGTTCTTCTTTGTAAGACTGATCTACCAACGATTCGCGTACAAGCGTTGGAGTTGCAGACCCGCGTTCACCGCCGCTTGTATCTGCTCGGGCGGCTGCCGGTAATTCTGCTGAAAAATGAAAAGCTGATTCCCGCCGCCATCGGCGCTCAGCCCCAGGTTCGCTTCATAAAACCCAAGCAGCGCATCGTTGAAGAGACTGCGCAAAGCCGGTTCATCAGGACCGCGCAACAGATACTTGCTCGAAAAGGTTGGATGATTGCCGAAGTCGATATCCTGATAGCCAAATGCTTCAATAAGTTTATGAAAGAGGTGCTCAGGCCGTAATGAGAAGAACGGCAGATTGAAATCGCGCGGCTCAAAGTAAACGACCGTCTGCTCGAAGGTTCGCGAATTCCTCCCGCTACCAACGATGTAGCGGTAATCAAATACTGCGGTCTTCACCCCTTCCAGCGCGCCATACATTGCATTGATGATGCGCTTGCTGTGGCCCTGATTGAACAGCCCAAACTTTTCCAGATTCGGAATCCAATTCATCTCCGCGACTGGACTAAACTGCCAGCCCAAAAAACTCGCGACGCTCCCGAGTTGTCGCGTTCGTTCCTGCGCGCGCTTCCGGGCGATGATCACAGCCGCGATGACCACGCCAAAGATGACGACAAAAACGCCGACGACGAGCAGGAGGGTTAGGATGGTAGAAAGTTGGTCTTGATTCATGGTGGCGGAGCAATTCCAACAGACATTGGCTCTATACTTCCGTTTAGACTGGTCGAATCGGGATAATCAGACTGTTGAAGTTTCCTTGTACTCACCCCACACCTTGCGCAGCCGATTGCTGATCTCGCCGACAGTTCCGTAGGTTTCAACGCATTCGAGAATGCGCGGGACCAGATTCTCAGTGCTGTTCGCTGCTGCTTCGAGTTTCGCGAGCGCCGCATCCGTGGCAACGGAATCACGGCGACCGCGAACCGCTCGCAGGCGCTCGATCTGTTGTTGCTCAATCGCCGGATCGATTCGCAGGGTTGGCACCGGCGTCTCCTCTTTGCTTTGAAACCGATTGACACCGACAACGACCGAATCTTCGCTCTCAATCGCCTTCTGATAACGATAGGCCGACTCCTGAATCTCCTTCTGCACGTAACCGGTCTCAATCGCGCGCAACATCCCACCGAGCGCGTCAATTCTTTCCAAATAGTTTGAGGCGCGATCCTCGATCTCATCCGTCAAGTGTTCGATTGCATAAGAACCGCCGAGCGGATCGGCAATATCGGCAACTCCGGACTCGTGTGCGATCACTTGTTGCGTGCGCAACGCCAACCGCGCCGCTTCTTCCGTTGGCAGTGCCAGGGCTTCGTCCATCGCATTCGTATGCAGCGACTGTGTTCCGCCAAGCACGGCCGCAAGCGCCTGGATAGTCGTGCGCACAATATTTACTTCCGGTTGTTGCGCGGTCAGCGAGGAGCCAGCCGTTTGCGTGTGGAAGCGCAGCATCGACGAACGCGCATCGCGCGCCTTGAAACGTTCGCGCATGATGCGCGACCAAAGCCGGCGCGCGGCGCGATACTTGGCAATCTCCTCGAGCAGATTGTTGTGCGCGTTGAAGAAAAACGATATGCGCGGGGCAAACTCATCGACATCGAGTCCGGCTGCGAGCGCCGCTTCGACATACGTGATACCGTCCGCCAAAGTGAAGGCCACTTCCTGAACCGCGGTCGAGCCGGCTTCGCGAATGTGGTAACCGCTGATCGAAATCGTGTTCCAGTTAGGCACTTCGCGCGCGCAGTAAGCGAAGATGTCAGTCACCAAACGCAGCGACGGCCGTGGCGGATAAATGTAAGTGCCGCGCGCAATGTATTCCTTGAGAATGTCGTTTTGCAGCGTGCCTTTGACTTTGTCGAACGATACGTCCTGTTTGCGCGCCACGGCCAGGTACAAGCAAAGGAGTATCGCAGCGGTTGCGTTGATGGTCATTGAAGTCGACACAGTGTCGAGCGGAATGCCGTCAAACAACCGCAGCATATCTTCCAGGGAATCAATAGCCACGCCGACTTTGCCAACTTCGCCGCTGGCGAGTGGATCATCCGAATCAAGACCAATCTGTGTCGGCAAATCGAAAGCGACGGAGAGCCCGGTCGTGCCTTGCGCGAGCAGGTATTTGTAGCGCGCGTTGGATTCCTCGGCGGTGGCGTAGCCGGCATACTGCCGCATGGTCCAGAGCCGGCCTCGATACATGTTTGAATAAATGCCGCGCGTGTGGGGAAAGTCGCCGGGCGAATTCAGATCTTTGTCGTAGTCGATGGGCTCAGTATTGGATGGATTGAAGTCTGCCGGGAGATCGATTCCCGAAGACGTTTCGAAACGCTTGCGGCGCTCGGCTTGTGACTTGGTTGGCATGATTGCTTAGTTAATCCGTCGCCGGAGATCGGTAAAGCGCGAATTGTCCGAAGCCTAACATAGCGACTACTGGCTCGCAATTCAGTCGCACTTCAAAAGGTGAGCGGGTGTTTCAGACTCTCTACCGTGAAGCGGTAAAGAACCGAACTTTTCTGCAAAGCCTTACCGCACAGTGCGGCGACAAAGCCGCGCTGGGTGATTGGAGTGGTTTACTTCCGATCCCGCATTAGGCCAAGGTGTTCTGCGTTTGGGTGGCGCCCAGCACGCTGTGTTAGATTCCAACAACCGAGAAACCAAGTATGAACACGGTAACAGTCAACAAGCGCGGCGCCGATCGCATTCGCGTTGGGCATCTTTGGATCTACAAGAGCGATGTCGTCAAAACTGAGGACGCGGCTGGCGGATCGGTTGTCATCGTCCGCGACCAGAAACGAAACTTCGTGGGCCAGGCGTTTTTCAGTGATAGTTCGCAGCTCGCTTTACGATTCCTGACCCAGACGCAAGAACCAATCGATCGTGAGTGGTGGCGCCGACGAATTCTTGAAGCTGCCAACCGGCGCGTCAATCCCGGGACCGCGGGCATCCTGCCCGCCAATACGAACGCCTATCGACTCGTCTACTCCGAAGGCGACTTGCTGCCATCGATTATTATCGATCGTTATGACGACGTTCTCGTGCTGCAAACTCTCTCGCAAGGTTCCGACGCCATCAAGCCAATGCTCGTGGAATTACTGGCGGAGGAGTTTAAGCCGCGCGCGATTATTGAACGCAACGACGTGCGCGTTCGCCAGCATGAAGGCATGGAAATGATTGCGGGCACGCTTTACGGTGAGGCGCCGGCGGAGCTTGAAATAGTTCAGGAGGGCTTTCGTTTCCTCGTGTCGCCACTTTCCGGGCAGAAGACCGGATCGTTTCTCGACCAAAGAGAAAACCGCATAGCAGCGCGCGCGGTCGCTCGTGGCCGCGCGCTCGACTGCTTTACGTTTGCAGGAGCGTTTGCGCTCAATCTCGCGGCGGCATGCGAAAGCGTCGTTGGAATCGATATCTCGGCTGACGCGGTTCACGCGGCGCGCAAGAACGCCGAACTCAACAACATCAGCGACGTTGAATTTCGTGAAGCAAACGTCTTCGACGCATTGCGTGAAATGGAAACGAGCGGCGAACGCTTTGACACGATCGTGTTGGATCCGCCGGCGTTTGCAAAGAACCGCGCCAGTGTTAACGCGGCGGCGCGCGGCTACAAAGAAATAAATCTGCGTGCGATCAAACTTCTGAACCCTGGCGGCATCCTTGTGAGTTGCACCTGCTCTTATCACATGCCAGAAGATTTGTTCCTCGGAATAATCGCCGCCGCGGGCAGCGATGCGCACCGCAACCTCCAACTCGTGGAGAAACGAACGCAAGCCAGCGATCATCCGATTCTTCTCGGCGTGCCGGAGACTTACTATTTGAAGTGTGTGATTGTGAGGGTGTTGGACTAAGAGTTGGGCCGCGGATGAACGCGGATACGCGCGGATAAATCAAATGTACTAAAGATCGTGAATCTGCTTGTCCGCGAAAACCCGCGTTTATCTGCGGCTAAAACTCTTGAGGCGGAATCAACTTCTCAGCTCTTCGCTACGCGCGCTTTCGGCGAGTCGTTTCGCCTCAGGGAGCGCTTCGAGTGCGCGCAAAACTTGTGGGTCGCTGTCGAGCAAGACGCGCGCGCCGGCGTCATTAGAATACGCGGCGGTGACGATTTCCTCGCGCAGCCGCAGCTTCACGAAATCCAGTTCTTGATCAAGCTGAGCCGGG
>JANLYZ010000108.1:0-25909 GCA_031365905.1 Chloracidobacterium sp.
GGAAGACAAAAACTTCGCGCGCGACACGGTTAAGCTTCACACGGAATAGCGTTGTTCGGCTGCGCTTTTCCTCGTTGGTTGGTCTACTTTCGCCTTCAGGCGGGACAACAAATGCAATTGGCATTGGGTTGCGTAAATTGATAAGCGTTGATGGCTAGACTTGTAACAGCTTTGTTAACTGGAAATCCAGTACGGGACCAACGCGTATCCCTGGAACCCGGTGAATGATCCCCGACGGAAGCACTCCTCAATGCAAGACTCCCCGCATAAAGGCCGAGATTGAGATTTAGTCCTGCGCGTCCGGCGAGGTCAACCAAAGAATCGCACGTCCGCTTTAGATGGCTGGCTAATCCTATTCCTCCTCCGCAGAATACCCAACGGCAGCCTCAAATCACTCCATGCGATCAGAAATTTGCAAACATCTTTGGCGGCGATGGTGCGGTTGCGAGAACGGAGTATGAGTTCAACGGGGCCTACCGGGGGCGTGATCCAGCGTTAGCTGCTGCGCTCGACTCGCGACGCTGGAACGCTCCTAGTAGAATATTACCATTTCAATTTCTGCGACTCCCAACCCGGGGCCTGCCTAAGAGTGCCTCAATGGACAGTTGTTGAGATAACTCATGTCCCTGACAACCCTCCGAAGTTTGCGAATCTCAAACTCGATTTAAAGAAATTTAGGAAGGTTAGAGAGAGTGTTCATGCGCCCGAACTAATCAGTTATGTCAACGAGGAAGATGGTGTAGACCATACGTTTCAGGCAGACAAAGAGCTGAATGATATCAGGTACTTTCCGGGCAGGCGTTTCGATTATCTGCGTTGCAAGAAGACCCAGTAAAGCGCGGCGAGAATTTGCCTTCTACCTCGATTACTTCACCGACACAGCGGGCAGCAGCTCCTTCAGCAGGAGGAGTGATAACTACGAACTCTCATCGCCGCTAAACCCGAGCCGTTCCTCAACCACATAAAGCGGTCGGCGTTTGACTTCAGCATAGATGCGGCCGATGTATTCGCCGATGATTCCCAGTGTGACCAACTGCGCGCCGCCGATGAACAACACGGCAGTGAAGATCGAAGTCCAACCGCGCACCCAGTCGTTAGTGTAAAGCCGAATGACGAGCGCATAGAGAATTCCGGCGAAGGCCAGACCGATTGAGAGAAACCCAACCCACAACGCCAGCCGCAGCGGCGTCAGTGAAAAAGAGATAACGCCGTCCGCCGCAAACTGAAGCATCTTCAGGAGGGGATACTTGCTCGCGCCCGCATGCCTTTCCGCGCGCCGGTACATCACTGCAACCTGGCGGAATCCGATCCAACTCACCATGCCGCGCAGGAAGCGATCGCGCTCCGGCATCGACAGCAATACGTCAACCACGCGCCGGTCGATCAAACGAAAGTCGCCGACGTCGAGCGGCAACTGCACTTTGGAGAGCCGGTTGATGAAGCGGTAGAAAAGTTTCGCGGTCCAGAGTTTGAACGCAGTCTCGCCGGCGCGATCGCTGCGCATGCCATAAACCACATGATAGCCATCGCGCCAGCGCGCGATCATTTCGGGAATAACTTCGGGCGGATCCTGCAAGTCGGCGTCAATGAAAACAATCGCGTCACCAGCGGCGTGTTCGAGGCCGGCGCTTAGGGCAAGCTGGTGACCGAAGTTGCGCGACAAACGGACGACGCGCGTACGCTTGTCGGCCGTTTGCATTGTTCTTAAGAGATCGGCAGTGGCGTCTTGGCTGCCGTCATCAACGTAGACGATCTCGAAGTCCAGACCATCCAGCGCCGCCAGCGTGGCGACGAGTTGGCGGTTGGTCTCGACGATAACCTCGGCTTCGTTGTAGCAGGGGACGACTACAGAAATCAGCATCGCTTCCTCAAGACGTTGGAAGATAACTTCGCAAACCGTTACAAAACGAGCGCGACTTTACCACAATGCGAACGAATCTTGCTGGTAACCCCTGACTTCAGTCGCCTCTGTGCCACCTTTGTGTGCTCTGTGCCTCAGTGGTGAAAATTTGCTGCGCAAGAAATCACCACCGAGACACGGCGCGGCCTGGGCCGGAACCAAAACGAGCTGCCGAAAAGAAAGCATTCAACCAGCCTGCGAAGCTGGCGGACAGAATGATAGCCCCAGGCGCTGGCGCAGCCGAGCCTGGGGAACCGCGTCGGGAATAATCGAGCCCACGGAAGTGGGCGATAGACGAACAGGGAAAAATTGATCTGGATTGACAAAATGAACTCCGCATAGCTCCTCGACTAAATCATCGCCAGCTTCGCAGGCTCTAGTTTTAGGTTGCTCTGAAACTCTGTCCGCCAGCTTCGCAGGCTGGTAGCTTGCTTCATTCAACTTAGTTCCGACGCACCCGGCAAAAACTTTGTTAGAAAAACAAGGAGTTGCTGGTTTGCTACACAGAGACTGCCCTTTGCGGTGTTTAGGTTCCTGGCAGTGAACCAGGAGATTTGTGGCCGTTCTGCATCGGTGGTATATAGTCCGTCTTCTTTCATGAAACGAGTTTCCGAAATCATTCGCCGCCTGCTAAGCGATCGCAGCGTGCGCGCCACGCTTTTCGCGTTTACCGTGTCGCGCGTCATCGTGCTGGTTATCTTCGTGCTGATTGGTGTACTAAAGACTGAGCCTGCCGAGTTCCCCGGGCACACCGATGTCGACATCTCCGTTGCCAAAGCGCCCATTGCGCGGATCGTGCGTCAGGAAGTTTTGACCGCTGACGTCAACTGGTACCTCAGCATCGCAGAGCAGGGCTACGACCACGTTCCCTTCACGCCCGACGTGAAGCGCAATTGGGCCTTCTTCCCGTTATTCCCGTTGTTGTGGCACCTGGCTTCGCAGGTGACGGGCGAGTTTGTGTTCTCGGGAATAGCGCTCGCGAACATTTGCTTCCTGCTAGCGCTCTTCATGCTCCATCGCGTCGCGCTGCTGTTTGGATTCAACGCCGACGACGCTGACCGCGCGGTGTTTTATCTCGCCATCTTTCCGGTCAGCTACTTCTTTTCAGTACCGCTGCCCGAGTCGCTCTTTCTGATGTTGACGGTCGGAAGTTTTTATTTTGCGAAGGCGGAACGCTGGTGGCTCGCCGCGTTATGTGGCGCGCTCGCTTCAGCCACGCGCACGACTGGGGTGCTGTTGCTGCCGGCGCTCGCCGTGCTCTATTGGGAAATGTATCGACCGCTACGGCCCGTTCGCAACTTACGCAAGGATGGCCTGGCGCTGCTGCTGATTCCAACCGGACTCGTCTCATACATGATCTATCTGCGGGCGATCACCGGCAACGCGCTGGCGTTTCAAGGCGCACAGGCGGCGTGGGGCCGGAAGCTCGGATTCTTCTTCACGCCGCTGTTCAATTATCTGGGCCACCCCGGCGAAATTGCGGCGCATTGGGATTTCCGCAGCTTGAATTTTTTCGCGATGGTGATCGCGCTCGCCTGCGGCCTCGTTTTACTTAAACGACGCCAGTTTGCCCTCGGTACTTACGCGCTTTTGGCGGTGCTGGTCGCGCTTTCGTCTGCGCTGCTACAATCGCAAGCGCGCTATGCGATGGTTGTTTTCCCCGTTTACCTGGTGCTCGCAACGGTGGGGCGGCGCCCGAAGTTGAACCAGTTAATCCTGGCTGTGTTTCTGGCGCTGTTTGCGTTGTTGAGCGCTTTGTTTGCTGCGCACTATACGTTGGCGCTTTCTTAAGGAAAGAGGTCAGAGATCAGAAATCAGCGGTCGGTAAGAAGCGAACGGTTTACCACTGGCTACTGACTTCTGACGTCTGATCTCCGATCTCTGACTTCTGTTCTTATGCGTCTTGCTTACTTCAGCCCACTAAATCCACAACCATCCGGGATTTCAGATTACAGTGAAGAGCTGCTGCCTTATCTCGCGGCAGAGGCTGAGATCACTCTGTTCGTCGATGGCTTTGAACCTGCAAACGACGAGATACGCTCGCGCTTTACCTGGCATGACTACCTGCGTGACCCGGCGGTGCTGAAAACGCTCCGCGACTACGACGCGATCATTTATCACCTGGGAAACGATCATCGCTATCACGCGGGCTTGCTTGAGGTGGCCCGCGCGCATCCGGGCATAATCGTTTTCCACGATTTTGCTTTGCAGGATTTTTTCCTGGGGCTAGCCCAGGCAAGTAACCGCATCGAGATTTATCTGGAAGAAGTGCTGGCCTGTCATGGGAAGCGCGCCACGCGCGAAGCGGCCGAAGCATTGGAACGCGGCAGCACGCCGCCGCACCTGGCATTGCCGTTGGAGTTTCCGCTGAACTGTCGCCTCGCTCGTGAAGCGGAAGGCATCATCGTTCACTCGAAGTGGGCTCAAGCGCGGTTCGCCACCTTCGCACCCTCGGCGCCGGTGGCGCACATCAACATGCCGATTAAACCAATGGAGGTGAACGATCGAACGCGAACCGCGACTAGCACGGTGCAAATCGCCAACTTCGGACTCATCACGCCGGGCAAAGGAATTCAAAGGGCCTTGTGCGCGCTCGCGTCGCTGAAAGCCGATCACGATTTCCATTACACGCTGGTTGGTGAGCCGAATTCGTTTTTCGACGTGCGCGCGCTCGTGCGCGAGTACGGCATGGAAGATCGGGTCACGATCACCGGACATTTGAGGTTAGAAGAGTTTGAGCGGCGCATCGCTGCGACTGACATCGCACTCAACCTGCGCGACCGGACCGTGGGTGAAACTTCAGCTAGTCTTTGTCGCATCATGGGCGCCGGCGTTCCCGCAATCGTCTTCAACGTCGGCGCCTTTGCGGAACTGCCGGATGACGCAGTCATCAAAATCGATCACGACGAGCACGCCGATGCATTGCTCGCAGCCTACCTGCGCCGGCTGATCGAAGACGCCGATTTGCGTCAGCGCATTGGCGCGAACGCGCGGCGTCACATTGCTGAAAACCATGACATCAAAATCGGCGCGGCGAATTACCTCGCCTTTGTTCGCCAGGTGATCGCGCGTCGTCCGCGCAAGCAGTTGCTCAATAGTGTTGCGGATGAAATCTCTGTGCTCGGCGTGCGCGCAAACAATGATGCGCTTCTGACCCGCGTCGCCACCGAAGTTGCAGTGGTGCTCGCGCCCGCTGTCGAGGTCAACCCCACGGGAGCGCGCGCACCCTTTCCGCCAACCCCGCCCGCTTCACTTTTCAGAAATGCGGGCAAGATGCCCGCGCTCCCAGGGACGCCCGGTCGTCTACCAAAACTCGCAGGCATCGACTACAAACGCGCCGCTCTCGACTATCCGCGGAAGCTCGATGCGGAACGAAGTCATTACTTGCGCACTAAACCCTTTTATAACCTCGCCAATAAACCTGACAAACATCTCGGCGACGGCATGGACGCCGAAACCCAGCGCCACTTCACTGACTTCGCCAACCTGGCCGTCGCGCTCGGGCTCCCGCCCGGCGCTCGCATTCTCGACGTCGGTTGCGGCTCCGGTTGGCTCAGCGAATTTTTTGCGCGGCTTGGTTATGACGTGACCGGAATCGACATCAGCGGCGATCTAATTGCGATGGCATGCGAACGTTTAGAGCGTGTTCCTTATGACGTAGATCATGAGACGCCGCTACGCTGCCGCTTCCTAACGCAGGACATCGAGGCCACGCCGCTCGCGGAAAAGTTCGACGCAGTTATCTGCTACGACTCACTTCATCACTTTGAAGACGAGCGCCAGGTTTTTCGTCACCTGTCAGCGATGCTGGACGTGGGCGGGTTGCTATTCATTCTCGAAGGCCACAAGCCTTCAATGGGTTCAGCAACGGAAGCGGAACTGACAGACGTGATGCGGAAATATGGAACGCTAGAATCACCTTTCAGTTCTGACTACCTGCGCGAGTTGATTGACGCGAACGGCCTGGTGGTCGTGGGCGACTACGTGAGCGTCAACGGACTTTTCGAACGCGAGATGTTGGAAGACAATCGCCTGCCCCTGCGCTCATTCCCGACTGATTACCATTACTTAACTAGCATCAAGGTCGCCGAAGGCGCGCCGGGAACGAGCGTGCCCGACAGCCGCAAGCCCGGGCACCTGCGAGCCGAGTTCACTTTGCGTGAGCCGCTGCCGCCACAGTTGAAAGCGGGCGGAACGCTGACGCTGGCATTAACGATTAGAAATACAGGCGACACGCTCTGGCTCAACGGGCAAACGCTGCGCGCTGGGGTAGTAATGCCGGGCGTCATCGTCAGTGATAAGGGCGGCGAAATCGTCAGCGAGGTTCATGGCCACCCGATGTTGCCGCGAGCAGTGGCACCGGGACAGGCTTTTGCGATCGATATCCCTTGCCCGGTCCCGTTAGAGCCGGGGAACTACACCGTCAAGATCGATCTGGTGGATCAACATGTATGCTGGTTTGCAGAAAGAGGATCGCAGCCACTGATACTTAGCTTCGCAGTAGGAAAAGGTTAGTGTCCTCTGGACTTCTGTTCGTTAATCGCGCACCGCAACGATCGTCGATCGCTCCTCAAATCTGTCACCATACATGTAGTAATACTTTTCATGACTGACCTTCGCGATGCTGAAGCCGAGCATCGCAAACACTTCGCGATAGACGCCGAGTGAATACGTCCACCAGGTAAAGTCCGCATACGGATTGCTGGCCAACGATTCAAAGCGCGCAATGCGCTCATCGGTTTCCAGCAGCGGCGAGACCACCACAATTGTTTCCTTAGTTAAACGCGCAATCGAAGCCAGCGCCGAAATCTGATCGCTCAGGTGCTCCAGCACGGAACCGACAATCGCGATGTCAAACTGGCCAAGCGCCTCGGGAAGATCGTAAACATCGCCGTAGTAAACTTCAGCCTTGGAATTTAGCAGCCGGTGACAAAGCCAATACGCATTTTTCCATTGTTCGACTTCGGCGCCATACTGTTCGGCCCAGCGCTCGCGATCGCGATAGTAGAGTTTGTCTTTGAAAGGCAGAAATTTCTGCTGGCGCGCGTCGCTCATGTCAAACGACAAAACGCGCGCCGCGCCGCGCTTTTCAGCTTCGAAACTCAGGAACCCCGTGGCCGCGCCCACGTCCAACACCGACTTGCCGGCCACGTCTACGCCGCCCACGTAATCATCAAAGCGCCCGCGCAGATCCCAGTGGGCCTTGATTAATCCAAACCCGGGCAGCTCCATCGCGTGATAGAAGAAGCAGTCTTCGAGCCGATCGATATGACGCGGCGTCGCGAGTTGGGAATCTCTGTTTTCACTCATGATTGGTTTTTCTGCCAACGCCATTCAGAACCGGGAGCGGTAGCGACCGGCCCGAAGAATCCTACTCAAAACAAGGGAATCGACGCCCGCAGATCGCACGAGATTTCCTTACCCGGTCGCTACCGCTCCCGGTTCTGAAAAGGCCTCTACCGATTTATCTCGGGACCACCACCAGATCAGCAGTGCCAACGTCAAGAACGAAATCACCAAACCCAACAGCACCGACTTGGGCCGATAGACAAACTCAACGACATGATTGCCAGCAGGCACAGCAACGCCGCGCAGATTATAGTCCACGCGCATTACCTCGACTGATTTTCCATCCACCGTCGCGCGCCAGCCTGGATAGTGGTTCTCGCTGAGCACGAGGATCGCCGGCGACGCGGACTGAGTGTTGACTGCCACGCGATTCGGCTCGTGTCGCGTTACTTCCGCGCTGCCGGATGTCACGCCTGCGCTATAGGCAATCCCTGTCCTCGCTTCGACAAGCGCGGTTTTGAGCGGCTCCCACGATTGGCCGCCTGGAAGTTGACCGCTGCGAATGATGCCAAGCTCGTCTTGTTCCGTAGAAACCAGTTCGGCATTTGCAAGCCACGCGCGTGGCAGCGCGCGCGTGTTCTCGTAAATCTGCAGGTAGTCAGTCTCGGCAGCCAGGCGCCAGCGCCCGCTGCCAGTAGAGGTTGGATCGGTTGTATCAGCATCCCCTTCACGCGCAGGAAGTTTCTCGATCCATTCGCCGCGCAAAGGCTCAGCCGCGCCATCCTTGAGCAGCGACACGCGCTTCACGTCAAGCATGAGTTTGGGCGCGCTCTGGATTGCCGCCACCTCAATCTCGCCAGCCGCTATTCGAACCGTTTCGGGAAACTTAAACTGCGCGACATAGGTGTGGCTTTCATAGTTTCCGGAAGGATCAGTGACCGCGAAACTGGTAGCGATGGGAGCGCGCCCGTGTCGGATCGTTTTCTGAAGCGCCGGGCGATCGTGCGACCACTCCGAAGTGTGCTCACCGGCGCGCAGTTGAAACTCAAACTTCTTTCCATCTTCACTACGCAAGCGCACGTAGCCGACAACTTCGCCGTCCTTCACATCCGCGGCCCAGGCGAGACTGGTAACCAACGCAATGCCGTTCGCTTCTGTAGGCGGCATGGCAAAGACCAAACGTTCCTGGTTGGCCAGCGACGGCGCAGACAATTCTTCTTTGGCGAAAGAGACGCCGCCGATATCCATCACGCCTGGCGCGCTATTCGACGAAGGCGCGGCGGCGAGCGGCGAGCGCTCCGCGGCCCTGCGCCGTGCCTCGCCCAGCGGGCTTTGCTTGAGCAGGTAACGCACATTAAGGATGTCAAACTCGCGCCCCTGCCCGCGCACGCTGCGTTCAGGATCAGTCAGTTCACCCCAAAGTTTCATGTCGCCGGCAAGCTTGCTGTAGCGCTTGAGACCAAAGCCGTCGTAGCCCGCTGCGTTTTCAATTCCGTGCATCATGTAGGTGTCGGGCTGTAGCGACAACATGAAATCGCCGAGTTTAAATTTTTCCGCTTCGTCGCGGCCGGTGTTGATGAAGAACGGCTGCACGTCAGTCAAGATTCTGTAGGGCGCGTTCCCAGTATCTTTTTCCAGGTTGCGCAGCAGTCGCACAGACTCCGGTTCGCTCCAGAGCGGATGCGCGCGGGTTGGCGAGAGACGCCAGCCACTAAATTGTCCCCAAAGACAGAGATCAAGAACGAGGACGGCAAACAGCAGTGCCAGGCTGCGACGAAAGTGACGATCACAATTGCGCGCCACCAGGAAGAGAGCGACGCCGCTCAACAGCGCGATAACGATTGGCAGAAAAAGTTCCGGCGCGCGCAGAAGACTTACCGGCGCCTGTCTTCCGAGTTGGAAGTTTCCCGGTCGCCACCAGGTGACCGCCAGGCAAGTCAGCAAAAAAACCAGTCCGCCCGCGATGGCGACGGCGCGCATCACTTTCGCTCGCACGCTCGTATACGCGATTGCCGTCAGTCCTCTTCCCGCGAGCACCGCCAGCGCAAACTCGACTTCCATCAAGTGACGCGCGGGCACACGAAAGAGATTGAGAACAGGAACGTAGTAAACCAGTTTGTAAAGATTCAGCGGCAGAAAACGTCCGACTGCCAGCGCCAGGCAAACTACAACGACTGCCCCCCAGAATGTTGTGCGCGCGTCCCGCTTCACGAGGAGCGCAACCAGAGCCAGCATGATCGTTGCAGCGCCAACGTAGGCAATGTATTCGCCGACAAACGCCGGTCCGATGTAAGGCGCGCGAAACAGTTGTCCGTCGCCGCCGCCCATGATGAAGGGCGCGAAAAAGGTCAGGACGAACCGCCGCGGCATTGAGAATGAGCTGAAGAAATCGTAAGACGCGGTCGCGCGCAAACTGTTGCGCAGCAATTCAACGGTCGGCAGAATTTGCACCGCAGCCCCAACTACTCCCGCCGATAACAAGACCAAAGCCTGTAAATACAACTTGCGTTCGCGGCCGGACGAAGCTCGCGCCAGCACCACTGCATACGCTGCGGCCAGCAGAAACGAGTAAGCGAATGTCTGTTGATGTCCGGCGAAGATTTGCACCGCGACGATGAGCGCTAGCACAACACCGTGCCTTCGCCTGCCAGTCATTCCATAGCGGTCCACCGCCCATACGATCCAGGGAAGCAGCGCCGCCGTCTGCACCACATTCGTCTGGCCCACCTTTGCCACCATAAAGGCGCTCCACTGCCAGATGAGACTCGTCGCCGCCGCGCCCGCGATGCTGGCGCCGCTGCGGCGCGCAAAGAGGTATGCGCCGAGCGCGGCCAGCATGTAAGTCGAGAGCATCATCAGATTGGTGGCGACAGGTGCACTTAAGATGAGGTAAAACCAGTTGAGCGGAAACAGCACGCCCGCCTGCGCGGCGCCAAAAAGCGGCATGCCGCCAAACATGTAAGGGTTCCAGAGCGGCACATAACCTGAGTGAATCAGGTTGGCCACCACTACGCGCATGGGAATGTTAAAGATTACGCCGTCGTCTGGAGAGATGATGAGATTGCCGCGCGTCGCCGGGAAAAAATAAATCAGCGGCAACAGTGAAACCACTATCGCAGTCGCACAACTCGGCGTTAGTTTAGAATGAAGACTGAATGGAAGACGCATTGAAGAAACAGGAAGTGCCCCTGGCGATTGGCGCAACAGTCGTCAGCGCCTTCGCTTCTCTCAAACGACTGCTGGCCGTCCGCACCGCGGAGGCGGTATGCGCGGCGTTATTACTCTTGCTCGCAATTAACCTCTTCGCACAAATCTCGCGCAAGAGTCTTACTAACGATGAAATGCTTCACATTCCGGCTGGATACTACCACCTCGTTGCCGGGTACTTCCAACTGAATAATGAACACCCTCCCCTGGTGAAAATGTGGGCCGCAGTGCCGCTGCTCTTTATTCAGCCGAACGAACCGCTGCCGGCTAAAGATGAAGCAGAGTACAACATGAACCTCACCTGGCGTTACCAGGCGCGGTTCTGGGAGGACAACGACGGACATTTTGCGGCGATCATTTTTTGGACGCGCGCCTTTATGATTCTGCTAACTCTCGCCCTGGGCATCTTGATTTTTGTCTACGCGCGCGACCTGTTTGGCCCACGGGCAGCGTGTTTTGCTGTCGCGCTATTTACACTTGATCCCACCGTGCTTGCACACGGCCGAATTGTGCATACTGACGTGGTCGCGGGGCTGGTATACCTGCTCTTCTTCCTCGTCTTGCGCCTTTACCTGCGAAGCCCCTCATGGCGTCGTTCATTACTGGTGGGCCTGGGCGCCGGAGTGGCGCTGGTTACCAAGTTTTCCATGATTATTGTTCTGCCGCTGCTTGCGGTGCTGGTAATCCTCGCGCTCATTTTCTCCGCTCGATTGAATGCGCCGCGCAAGCGAACCATGATGCATGCAGCCTTGGCCTTCCTCACCATCCTGTTCATCATCAACGCTGCTTACTATTTTCGGCGGCCTCCAGTGACGCCGTCGGACGTGGCCTGGGTAAAGCTACAGTCACCAGAAAAGTTTGATAATTTGATGACCACCTTCCGCTGGGGCTCAAAGATCCTTCCCACTTATTATCTTTTTGGGTTTTACAACTTCTGGCTGCACACGAAACACGGCCATCCCACGGCATTGCTGGGACAGTACAGCGAGCGGGGTTGGTGGTACTACTTTCCGGTGGCATTTTCGTTGAAGACAACTTTGCCTTTCCTTGCCCTATCGATTGCCTCGCTCTGTTGGGCGTTATGGCGACTCATCCGGAAGCGCGATCAGCGATTCATTTGGGTGGTGATCCCTTTTCTCATCTATTTATTGACTTCAATGCTCAGCACCATCAACATCGGCATCAGGCACTTCCTGCCGGCATACCTGCTTCTATTTATTGGAGGTGGAGCTTTGCTGAATCGATTGTGCCGCGTACGTTATCCGCAGCATATCGCTATCGCCCTGGTCGTCTTGCTATTTGGTTGGGCCGCTGTCGAAGCGCTAAGAACTTATCCTAATTACATTCCCTACATGAATCAGCTTGCCTTCAGGCATCCTCACTGGTGGTATCTCTCGGATTCCAATGTCGAGTGGGGTGATGATGCTCGCGAGCTGGCGCAATATCTCCATGAGCGAGGCGAAACGGATGTGCGGGGCGCTGTCTCCGGAGGTTGGGGCACGCTGGCTCGTTATGGCATCCATTACCACGAAATCTTTCCCAAGCCCGGCGTTGAGCTGCCCGAGACGCGCTATGTTGTCATCGGCGCGAGTTTCCTTAACGGGTCCACAAACGCAACCTCGCCAGACGTGAACGGGCACTTGCCGTCTGAAGAAGAACGAGTGAATTTTCTGGCCGAATATCGGACCCGGCAACCGGAGACGGTGATTGGGAATTCGATCTACGTTTATCGTGTGAAGTGATCGCGACGGTTACGGGCCTACCAAGCCGCCCACATCTCTGCGTCGCTTCAGCAGGGTCCGCAAGAACAGCGCAGTGCAAAGGCAAAAAGGAAGCAGCAGCCAAAGCGCCAGCGGATACGTCTCCAATTCCCGGCGGTACATAGATCCCAGGTGGTTTAGAAATACGTTCTTTCCGTTCGCACAGCACATAGCTCCTTGCAAAGCGCCCACCAGGTTGATGATTGCTGAAGCTCCGCCGACCAACACAACCAGAATGCCAGCGAGCCGTCGTTCCCAAAGCCTTGAGAGATAGCCGTAGCCTACTATTCCCAGACACGCAAAGGGCATGGCGGGAAGGAAGTAGCGGGGACCAAATTGGTAGGCGCCATCCGTATCGATATTGCAGACATAGACTGCGAGCACAACAATCATAGCTACCACTGAAAGGAAATAGGGTTCACGCTTCAAGGACCGGGGAAAGTAGCTGAGCCCGAAGCCTCCGAGCACAGAAATTGGCGCGTAAAGAATCAGCGCTTGCCCATAGAAGACAAGCTTATTGCCCAGATTGTTTGGTGAGAAGTGAAAGTAGGTGTCGGCATAGTTGCCGGCAATGTTTGGCAAGATAAACGGATTGCCAAAGCTGACTGCGTCATAGATAAAAAGAGGTAACAAACCCAGCAGCAGGCCCAGCAAAAACAACGGCACCAGGTTCCATCGCCGCAGCGAGAAGAAAAATAGTGCGCCCACCAGCACCATGAAGAAGGGCAACATCGAGGTGGTTATGGTTAGTCCGAACAACAAACCCGCAGTGCCAGTTTTCAGGAAGACCTTGTCATCGGCATCCCGGCGGGCGAGTTTAAGAACGCAACAGAAAGCAATGACCAGATAGCTGGTGGCGATGGCATCATGATGGGCGATTCCGGAATACGAAAATGCGGTAGTCGCGAATGAGTAACTGAGCGCAGCCGCGAGCGGCCAAAACAAATCATCGCGCTTGGCAGCCAGCTCGCGTGCCAAGTTGAAAACGGCGACTGCGGAAGCGGCCAGGAGCAGTGAAGCTGTGAAAAACGTAACCAGCGCGGCGGTCAGAAGGTAGTGGTTCACATAATCCAGACCCAGTTTATGGAGCAGGAAGTAAACGACGGCTCCGGCCATAAACTGTCCCGGTTGTTTCGCCGCATAACGGTGCCCGTCATGCTCAAAGACATCCCCTTTTGTCTGGAGTTGTGGCGACGCCGAGCCTTCCAGGTAAAAGTGGTGGCGCTCCACCAGCGCTTCAACGCCGATCTGCTGTAGATCAAAAGCGTTTAAGTTACTGGAGTTAATTGCAGCGCCATAAGCGAGCCAGGTCAGCAGAAAAAGGAGGACCGCTGGACGAGTGAAGAGGCCTTCTAGGCGGCGCGCTGTTTTCCCGTTTGGCTGCATCAATGACCTACCAGCGAAATGTTAGCCCGCCCTCACGGTAGAGCTACTGCCCACCCTTCCGTTCATCGAGAGAAACTCGACAGAGCGACTGAATAAACTTCCCAGGTCGCCCGTGCTGCTTTCTCCCAGGAGAACTCACCGGCGCGGCGCTGTCCAGCAGTTGATAATTCGTGTCGCGCTTCTTCGTTCCCCAAAAGGTCAAGCATGAAGCGCGTGAGTTCTGCAGCGTTCATCGGATCAAAAAGCAGCGCCGCGCCGCCCGTTGTTTCCTCGAGCGCGGGAATGCGACTGGCGATAACCGGCGCGCCACAGGCCATCGCTTCAAGTGGCGGCAGTCCGAAGCCTTCGTGTATCGAAGGATAGACAAAAGCGCGGCATGACGAGTAGAGCGCCTGCAAATCTTCGTCGTGAAGGTATTCAGTAAGAACTATCCGATCCCGCGCCGGCGATTTCGCAATTGCTTCAAAGAGCGGACCGCTCAACCAACCACGCCCGCCGGCAATGACGAGTTGAGTCGAAACGTGCGGGCGAGAGCGCGTCAATTCCTCGAACGCGCTGATGAGCACTGAAAGGTTCTTGCGCGGCTCGAGCGTACCGACGGTCAGCACGAAGTCGTCGCCAATCCCTAACCGGCTGCGCGCGTCTGCCGTTTCGGCAAACGCGCGCGGACGGAAACAAGAGCGCGCGGCTTCGGGTATGGCAAATACTTTTTCCGGGCTAACTTTCAAAACTTCGCACACATCGCGGCGCACGCTTTCAGTCGGCGTGATGATCGCATCGGCAACGCGTGCCATATGAGGCAAGCGCCGCCGCGCGCGCTTCACGCTCCGCTTCTCATGAGTTTCCGGATGAAGCAATTGCGAAAGGTCGTGAACCGTCAGCACCGTCGCGCAGGGCCGCCACAGCGGAACGTCGTAGTTCGTTCCGTGAAAAAGGTTGAGATTGCCGCGCTTGATGTGCCGAGGCAGACCAGTCGACCACCAATGCCTGCCGAGCGGCCCGACGCGCACGCGCCTGAGTTGCAAATTAGACGGAACCGGCGTCGAATTGCGGTCAGCAAGGGATATGGCGGGGTAAGTTGACGGGTAAACGATCTGAAGTTGACTCGATGGCTCCAGGCTCGCCAGCGCGCAGGCTAGTTCAAAGGTGTAGTGTCCTACGCCGGTTTTGGGCGCAGTGAGCGGGAGGCCGTCGAGTCCTATTTGCATTAGCAATGTTTCGTTCGCCTTGCGAGCAACCCAGCGGGCCGATTTCTACTTCTCAGCCGCCAAGGGATTGCGGATAAAAGCAATGTCTCGGAATTTCAGGCTCTTCATTGACGCCGCTTAGCGCCAAGAGTTAAACTTTAGTCCTTGTCGGTGCGTCTAAACATTTGGACTTAGACGAGCCCCTCAATTCGAGGCCATTTCCCTCAAGAGAACGTAGGTTATCAGGAGCAATCAGATGAAATTTGCTTTAGCTTTACTAATCACAGCCTTCGCTGCCTTGACCGTCTGGGGACAAGCACCGACCTTGCGCATAGTCACCGAGATCCCGAATCTCCCGTCCGAGCTTTACTACGGCAACATTAGAGTGAAGCCGCTGCGCCTGCGACCTGGCACATTGACGCCAATTACCATCAACGACGCCGACTTTTTCGTCAACCAGCAATACACTGACTTCCTGAGCCGCTTCCCGGACCAGAGTGGTTTCGACTTCTGGACGGCGCAGATCACGTCTTGCAATGGTGACGCCACCTGCATCGCCGGCCAGCGCGACAATACCTCGGGCGCCTTCTTCCTTTCCATTGAATTTCAGGAGACGGGCTATCTGGTCGAACGATTGTACAAAGTGGCTTACGGCGACAGCAATGGCACTTCGACTTTTGGCGGCGCGCACACGTTGGCGGTGCCAATCGTTCGGCGTAGTGAGTTTCTGCCAGATACTCTCCAGATGTCTAACGGAGTCGTAGTTGGCGTAAGTGGCTGGGAAACCGTGTTGGAAAATAACAAGGTTGCGTTTGCGGCTGCGTTCGTGCAGCGCGCATCCTTCGTCTCGGCCTATCCGACGTCGCTCGCACCCGCATCTTTCGTCAACCAGCTTTTCGTTAAGGCAGGAGTCACGCCCACGGCTCAGCAGCAACAGGATGCTATCAATGAGTTTGGCGGCGCCGGGAACACGGCGGACACGGCAGCTCGCGGTAGGGCGTTGCGCCGCATAGCGGAAAATCCGAGCCTGAATAGCAGCGAGAAGAACAAGGCATTTGTGCTTATGCAGTATCTTGGTTATCTGCGACGTGATCCAAACGTCGGACCGGATTCCGACTACACTGGTTACGACTTCTGGTTGCAAAAACTGAACAACCACGGCGGCGACTTTCACGCCGCGCAGATGGTGCGGTCGTTCATCGTCTCCGGCGAATACCTTAACCGCTTCTAAAAGTAGGACAGGCATTCCTGCCTGTCCATTGTTTGCATAGGAAAACTGGACAGACAGGAATGTCTGAACCTACAAAAAGGCTGGACTCATTTGAGCCCAGCCTTTTTTGTTTTGCCCGCTGCACCTGAGCCTCACGGCCCGAAACGGTGACGATACTCGCCGGAGATAATGAACGCCTTCACCATCTCGGCGTTAACGAAGTTTCCATTAAACTGATTCAGCTTGTTCAGCCAGAAGTTGTAGCCCTGGAAGTCGAGCGTCGGCTCCGGTGGATCAAATGGATTTCGTCGCAGGTAACCAAAGTATTCCATCAGCACAAATGCCTTATTGAGTTCATTCTGTTTTAGCACCGAGTTTTCGGAAACTCGTCGCAGCACGCGCGCCCGCGCCAGCGTGTCAGCGGTAGTGGGCAACCCCCCAAACTCGGTGATAGCCGCGGCGCGTTCCGCGGCTGACGGCGTTACGCCGGCGTTCGCATAAAGCGCATCGACAAACTGACCGGGCGTGTTCGTGATTGGATGGTCCTGCGTGAATCGCAAACGCAACACAAACTCTGCGGCGAAAGTCTGCTTGTTGCTTTCCAACTGTTGATCCGCTCCCGGCTGTCCAATTATTACGCCATTGGAGATCTGTTGCGTGTCTGCCATGAACTCGTCGAACCGCACCGGAACCGGAATGCCCGGCGGGTTGTAAGCCACCTTGTACATTCGATAGACGAGGTAGCCGGTCTCCTGAAATTCGATCGAGAGGAAAAACGCTGCCGACACATTGATGCGCCGGACCTCCGTGCACTGGGCATCGCTGCCACACGATGTAATCTGGTTGGTCCAGAAGGCAAGACCGCCTGCGTCAGGCTCGCGATTGAGAAAGTCAAGGTAATGCTGGCGCACGAAGAAGCTCGGGATGTCGATTGGATTCGCGCTGGTCGATGAATCACTATCCGTAATCGTAACCATTGCTGAAGCAGGGATGCCGAGCGCGGCGCCGCTGCCCTGAACGTTGCCGAGCGCGACGTTGAAGGCTTCGTTATTTTCGGGATAAGAATCGTCAACAATAAAAACCGTGATGCTCTTCGAGACTTCGCCGGGCGCAAAGTTTAAAGTTCCCAGCTTGGTTTCGTAGTCGCAACGAGCGGAAGCAACGCTGCCCACCAGGTTGCAATTACTCGCGCCCGCTGTGTCACTGGTCGCGTAGTTAACTGAAGCTATGCCGGTGGTGTTGCCGGTACGAGTAATCGTGACAGTGGCGCTGCCGCTGCCTTCGGGGACCGAATAATTCGTGGCGCTGAATTGAATCTGCGACGGCGGCGTAGCGGTTCGCTGCCAGTCAGGAAACCAGTCAACATTTGTATTTGACGTGAGCTTCGCGGGATGAGTGCCGTTTGCGTTCATCACAAACAACTCGACAGTGGTTTCATTGTTGACACTGCCTTCGGCAAAAATGATGTTTGTACCATCAAACGACCAGGCGGGGAATCCGTCCGTTACCGAGTTACTCGTTAACTGCGCTCGGTTGCTGCCATCGGCGTTCATTACGTAAATCTCGATGCCGTTAGGGTTCATCGCATCGCCGCTGGCAAATAAAATCTTTGAGCCGTCAGGCGAATACGAGGGCTGCCCGTCTACGATGTTGTTGTTTGTAAGCCGCGTGCGATTCGTTCCGTCAGCTTTGATTGAGTAAATTTCAAAGCTATTGGGATCAAACACACTACTGCCGCCGCTCATGAAAACGATTCTTGCTCCGTCAGGCGACCACGAGGGCACACCATCAATGGCAGAATCATTCGTGAGCTGCATCTGATTACTGCCATTCGCGTCCATCACAAAAATCTCAAACGTGCTTGGGTTACGGAGATCGCCGCGGACGAATGCCAGCTTTGTACCATCAGGCGACCAGGCGGGAAACCCGTCGGCCGCCGGGTTGTTGGTGATTCTGGTCTGGCTCGTGCCGTCGGAGTTCATCGTGTAAATCTCGAAGTTGCCGTCACGACCGCTCATAAACGCTATCTTGCTGCTGTCCGGCGACCACTTCGGCTGATCGTCGTAAGCGCCGCTGGTTGTCAGTCTGGTCTGATTGCTGCCGTCCAGTTCCATGAGGAAGATGTCGTGATTGCCGTTGTTGCGCGCGCTGCCAAATACGATCTTCGGCGCGACTGCACTGTTGCTGAGCGGCCGACCATCCTGGTTGGCGGCCGGAATAACATTTTGAGCAGACGGAAAAACTGTTACAGCTTTTGGCGAGCGGGTAGTTGGCGTGTTGACAACGCGCACGGGAAATCTCGACCGTGCAAAAGCATAGATGCTGGTGGCCGGAAGGATCGCGAATACTATTAAGAAAATAGAAAACGACGGCAGAAAACGTGATTTTCGAGAAATCATTGGGCAAGCCTTTCTGGGGGAGCGAGGGAGGGCTAAAACTTACCACAAACGAGGAATGAACCGCCAACTTAAGAAGTCATTAGTGATGAGTAGGTAACCAACAGCGATCAGTAAACTCATCCTCATCACTCATCACTCATCACTCATCACTTCTTCTTTTCATCACGGCCCAAATCTGCCGCGGTACTCGCCTGAGACGATAAACGCCTTGACCATCTCAGCGTTGACGAAATTACCGTTGAATTGATTGAGCTTGGTCAGCCAGAAATCGTAACCGGTATAGTCCGTATCCGGACCCGAGTTCGGATCGCGCCGCAGGTAGCCAATGAATTGCAGCAGCACGAACGCCTTGTTTTTCTCAGCGCTATTCAGGCTGGGATTTTCCGCGACGCGGCGCAAGGCCCTGCCGCGAGCCGCCATATCCGCGGTGTTGCCGGCCCCGCCAAACTCATTGATCGCGTCCTGTAGCTGCTGCGCCGTTGGCGAGACTCCGGCTTTGACGAAAAGCTGATTGATAAAATCCGTTGGTGTCAGCGTCGTTGCGTATGCACTACTGAAGCGCGTCCGCGTAACAAAATCGAGTGCGAAGGCAACCTTGTTGTTTTCCAGTACTGTTTCCCAGCCAGTTTGACCAACGACTACGCCTTTACCGATCTGCTGCGTGTCGCGCATAAACTCCAGATACCTCACCATAGGCACTGGTAGCGTATGGGTGCCGCCAAAGGTCGAAGTGCCAACGGCGTCACCGTATGCAGATTTGTAGAAACGCTCGACCAGATAGCCCGTCTCTTGAAACTCTATCGACAGGAAGAAGGCCGCCGACACATTGATGCGCCTGATCCCACGGCACTGTTGTGCGTCCGTGAAACCCCCGGGCGTTGGGACGTTGTCGCACTCAGTAATCTGATTCGCCCAGAATGACAGTCCACCGGCATCAGGTTCACGATTGAGAAAGTCGAGGTAATGTTGCCTGACAAAGAATTGCGCGTTGGCATTGTCGAGAGGATTTGTGCCGGTAGACAGGTCATTGTCAAAAATCCTGACAGTGGTGACGCTCCTGGGCCCGAGAGTTGTTCCTATTGGATTGCTTAAGGTCACGCTAAAGTCTTCAGTCCCCTCCTGAAAAACGTCGTCGATGATCAAGATTGGAAAAGTCTTGCTGCTTTCTCCGGCGGCAAAGGTGAGTGTGCCGGCCGCCAGCGTGTAGTCGCCTTTCTGGGTCGCGGTCACGTCGCTAGTTGCATAATCAACGGACGCCGTTGTCGCCGTACTGCCGCTGCGGGTAACCGTGACCGTCACGGAGAGGCCCGTTTCCATGACGTCAAACTGGGGAAGTGAAAACTGCACAAAGTTCGCATAGACCGCGGTCATCGTGTGATCAGCGTCCATCGTCACGCTGGTAGCCACCGTCGTGGAAAAATCAACACCATCACGCTGCCACTTGAGGAAGCTATTCCCCGAGGCTGTCGCGGGCGCCATCAAGTTCACACTGCTGGCGTTGTCGTAGAGGCGCGTGAACTGCGTCGTGCCATTAGCCAGGCTATTGTTATCGTTTGGACTCACCGTGATATTCACGCCTGAGTTTGGATTGGACGACGCGACCGTCAAGGTGCGCCCGGTGATGTAGAAGGCCGTCAAAGTGTGAGGCCCGTCCATCGTCAAGCTGGTAGCCGGATTGATAGAAAAATCGACTCCGTCCTTCTGCCATTTCTGGAACCTGTTGTTGCCCGCGAAAGCCGGCGCAGTCAAATTAACAACAGTGCTTGGAAGATAGTTGCGCGTGAACTGCGTCGTGCCGCTCCCAAGACCGAGGCCGTCGTTCGGACTTACCGTAATGCTCACTCCACTAGCCGGGTTCACTGAAGCGACGGTCAGCGTTTGCGGAGCGACATAAACCGCGGTCAGCGTACGGCTTTGATCAATCGTTACGCTGGTCGCAGCAGTTGCAGCAAAGTCAACGCCGTCGCGTTGCCACTTCTGGAAAATGTTTCCTCCGGCGCTAGCCGGGGCTGTCAAATTAACTACCGAGCCCTGCGCATAGATCCGCGCGAACTGCGTCGTGCCATTGCTCAGATTATTGTTGTCGTTCGGACTAACTGTAATACCGACCCCGCTACTCGGATTGGCTGAGGCGACGGTCAACGTTCGCGCTGTGTCGTAAACGGCGGTCATCGTGGAGTTGCCGCTGCCAATTGTTACGCTAGTCGCGGCGCTCGTAGAAAAATCAACGCCGTCGCGTTGCCACTTAAGGAAAACGTTTCCGCCGGCGCTGGTTGCCGCCGTCAAGTTAACAAGTGAACCTTCGTTGTAGGTGCGCGTGAACTGCGTCGAGCCATTGCCCAAACTATTGTTGTCGTTCGGACTAACTGTAATGCTCACCCCACTGCTCGGATTCAACGAAGCGACAGTCAGTGTTCGCGGTGTGACATAAATCGCAGTCAGCGTGTGGGCGGCATCCATCGTCACGTTCGCAACCGCGTTCGACGTTAAATCAACGCCGTCACGCTGCCACTTCTGAAAGTTGTTCCCGCCCGTAGTGGCTGGCGCGGTGAGACTAACGTTGGCGCCATCGTCGTAGGTTCGCGTGAATTGCGTGGTGCCGTTTCCGAAGCCACCGATGTCATTCGGAGTAACCGTAATGCTCACGCCGCTGCTCGGGTTCGACGAGGCCACGGTCAACGTTCGCGGCGTGACATAAATCGCCGTTAGCGTGCGGTTCGCATCCATGGGCACGCTGATGGCTGCATTCGTAGAAAAATCAACGCCGTCGCGCTGCCATTTGCGGAAGTTGTTTCCCGCTGCCGTTGCCGGCGCGGTCAGATTCACACTGCTGGCGTCGTCATAGAGACGTGTGAACTGCGTCGTGCCAGTACCCAGGCTATTGTTGTCGTTCGGAGTAACCGTAATGTTTACGCCGGAGTTTGGGTTGGACGAAGCGACCGTCACTGTGCGGCCGGTGGTGTAGACAGCCGTCATCGTGCGGGGGCCATCCATCGTCAAACTAGTAGCGGCATTGGTAGAAAAATCAACGCCGTCGCGCTGCCACTTCTGGAAACGGTTGTTGCCAACAAAAGCCGGTGCGGTCAAATTTACAACCGTGTTTGTGAGATAAAGGCGCGTGAACTGCGTCGTGCCATTACCCTGACCGCCGGTGTCACTTGGACTGACCGTGATGCTCACACTGCTACCCGGGTTTATTGAGGCCACGGTCAATAGCTGAGTAATACCTCGCGGCAGGAACGTGACTTCCGGCGCGTTCGTCAGACTCTTGAAAACTTCTTCAGATGTGTGTGAAGGAATAACGTAGGCTTCGGGCTCGCCGCCGCCAATGCCGACCACCGGAAAGAGGTTGGTGTTGGTTGGCGCGCTTTGCCCGGCTCCATAGCGCGTCAGGATCGTGCCGTTGCTGCGGAGCTCAATCTCAAAGTTTACGGGAAACTCTGTTGCAGTCGTGCCGTCGCCAAAGGTAACGCCGCTCCAGCGAAAAGTGATGTGGCTCGCATCGGACGTGACGTAGACGTCATCACCGATGCGCCGATCGGTCCGCAGGTCGTCCCATAGTCCGGAGATCATCTTAAACTGCGCGAGGCCTACGCTTGAACTCGGCACATCATCGGCGTCGCCATTGGCGCGCGTCGGGGGCGCTGAAAAGAAAAGATTTCCGTTCGTTGAAATGTTAACCGTGGAAAAGTTTTGTCCAAAGAAAGGAAACGAAAACGGCAAAGCGTAATTCAGTTTGAGTTTGTCGTCTCCAATTAAGGCGAGCGGCGTTCCACCAGAGGAGAGTCCGACTGCGTTACCGATGAATGTTAGATATGGATCGCCTTCAACCGCGCTGACCGAAACCGCCAGGGTTGCCGGCACGCCTTCGTTGCCGACGTTGTCAAACTCACGCAAGGTGAGCGTACCACTCGTGTGGCGATAAGGAAGTTTTACGTCGAGAGCCTGAGTTACGCCCGACGCTCCGGGCACTACACTCTTCAGATTTAGCACAGTGCCGGTGGTACCGTCAGTGAAACTAAGTTGATAGAGCGAAGCCTGGCCGGCGGCCCCGTCATCGCCGGAGCTGGTCCAACCAACATTGAGCGCACGCCCATTCTGCGTGTTGAGGTGAAATGCGGTTACTGTGCCGGGCGGTGTCGTGTCATTTTCAGCGCGCGCCGTAAAGCTGTTCCCAATGTTCAGCCGGCGCCCGGTTAGCGTTTTTCCGTTGAGCGACGCCACTGGATCGCCATTGAAGACGAGCAGGCTTCTTAACTGCTGCACTGTCAAATTTGGATTCTGCGCGAGCAGCAATGCCGCGGCGCCAGCCACGTGGGGCGTAGCCATTGAGGTGCCGCTTAAGAGTCCGTAGGTATTGGCTGGCTTCGTGCTGAGAATGTTTACACCAGGAGCGCCGAGGTGAACCGTCTGAGCGCCAAAGTTAGAGAATGAAGCGAGCCCATCGCTCGCGTCAGTGGCGGCTACCGAGATGAGATTAGGCGCATCGTAGCTGGAAGGATAATGCGGCAACACATCCGTGTCGACGCCATCGTTACCCGCGGCAGCAACGAACAAAATTCCCGCTTGATTCAGGCCGAGGACCGCATCGAGCAACGATTGGCTAAACGAACCGCCACCCCAGCTATTGTTGACTACTCGAACATTCGCGCCCTTCGTTCCGCCCGTGCTGATCCACAGGTCGTGCATTTGCTTCGCATAGTTTTCGGCTCGGATCGCATCAGAGGTGGCCCCTGCCGTGCCGCCGATAAATTTAAGGGACATCAAACGAACCTGCCAGTTAACACCGACGACGCCCACGCCGTTGTTGCCGACCGCGCCGATTGTTCCCGCAACATGTGTCGCGTGTTCATCGGCTGGAATCGTTCCGGTATTGCTCGCAAAGTTGTAACCGTTTACGTCATCGATAAAGCCGTTGCCGTCGTCATCAACTCCATTGCCGGCGATCTCAGCCGGGTTAGTCCAAATGTTAGCGGCCAGATCGGGATGCAGCTTGTCGATGCCTTCATCAACCACGCCCACCACGACCGCATTGGGACCAGTATTGATCCCCGTCGTCGTGTTCCACGCAGCGGGTGCGCCGATTTTTGTGAGGCCATAAAGTTCACCGCTCGTGAAGCGCGGATCGTTTGGTGTTAAGTCCAGATGCAAAACATAATTCGGCTCGGCATACAAAACATCCGGGTCGGCTTTCAGCGCTGCGATTGCAGCCAGGGTGTCTTCCGGCGCAACGTGAGCTAGACGCAAGCCGGGCACCAGGTCCGCGCCATCGAAGCGCTCGATTTGAATCGAGATCTGGCGGCCGTCTTCACTGGCGAGCGTCTGTAGAGTTTTCTGTTTCGCCGCTCGTTCGCTGCGATAGCGCACCAGCGCCTGCCCGGGAACAAACTCAGGACGTGAACGTTTTTGGCTAGGGTGGGTTTCTTCTTGCGTCGCGCTCGAAATCGGCGCCAGGGCGGCGGCGAGAAAAAGCGCACCCACAAGCAAAAGGGAAAACAGGAGTACTAAACGGGTGCTCCGCGACTTGATATCCAAACTTGAACCCTGCATAAAGACGAAATCTCCTAAGAATACGAATTCCGCTATTAAAATCGGCTGTTTATCTGAGTCGGGAATTCGGGGAGCAAATTCTCGGGCATGATTTCGAGCAGCGACCGTAACCCTACGACCGCGGAAATGTTTTTGACGCCGCGCCAAATATATACCAGTTTTGTTCCGGTTTACAGCCGCCAGGAATTAGTAGTCAGTAGTCAGGGGGTCAGTGGCAGTTTGCACTCAATGGGTCTGAAGTGGTTCCAACTTGGTATGTTCAAGAACGACTGACCACTGACCACTGATCACTGACCAGTTCTTTAGCGGAAGCGTTGGCCGATTTGTTCAGTGCCGAAGGTGCCGATGCCGTTGAGGCGGAAGCTAAACAACATGCCCTTTTCCTGCCGGACACCCACGTTGTAAGTATTGTACTGCGCCGTCACCCCGCAGCAATCCCAATTGTAGCCGACAGTCACAGTCGAGCTGATGAGCGAACTATTTCCGCGCCCGGGTCGCTTCTGGTAATCGAAGAAGAACGACGCGCCGCCAAAAAGTCCGCGCTCCCGGTCGCCCAAAAAGATCGAAGGGCTCCATTGCGAACCGCGCAGCGTGCCGGGTTCTTTGCCGCGGGCGTCAGCAAAGCGAGCAAGACTCGGAACCAGTTCGATTGCACGCGTGTAATAAAAAGTTTGGAACGCCTGGACGAGCGGCTTGTTGATTCCAAACGTGGTGGAGAAGGCGCGCACACCGCCGCCGCGCGTGTCGAGGTCACTGCGCACGTCTATGAAAACATCCGCCCGTGGCCGATAGCGGGCCTCGACGTTCAGCGGCGAAAAGTGGCGCGGCACGCCGCCGTAACTAAAACCCGAGAGCGTGTTGATGGGATAAAACTGATTTCGTTGACCAGGGATCAAGGCGCCGCCAAAAGTTGGATCAAAGAAATATTTTCCGCGCACGGTAATCGTCAAAGCTTCATACGGCTGCGTCGAAGTCGGAATGCGCTTGCCGGTTTTCGCCGCCTTCGCCGCGGCGCTGCTGACGTTTTCGGTTGAGCGTTGCGTCAAGTAGCGGTTCGAAATACCAAACTCGATCTCGTTCGTGTCTGCGACCGCATCCAGATAATCGAACCTGATGATGCGATCGAAGTTACTAACTCCAAAAATGCGGCGATAGGTAATGTAAGGCTCGATCAGGTGGCGAAAGAAAAAGCTGCCGTTGCGACGATGGTAATCCTTGTAGAACGCCGGCGGCCGGAAATCGAGTTCAAACTCGCCATAACCTCTGGTCAGGTTGCGGCTCAATACCTGACGATTTGTCGGATCGATTGAGTTCGAATAAAAAGTTATCCGGCCGCCCGCGGACGCTGTCAGCGACATGCCATTAAAATACAGCGGCACCTGCAACCGGGGATGGTAGTCAAGCCGTTGCACCATCGAAGGCGAGACGATCGGATCGCCACCGACGTCGCGCCTAAAGGCAATCAGATCATCGACCGTTTCTTTCCGGCTGGCGCCGCCGGCAGAACCTTCGAACGAGTAATAGATCGGGAGCTTCTTAAAAAAGTCGATCAGCGTCGCTCGCTTCTCAATCTCCACGCTGGGAAGATTGCGAATGCGAATCCGCGTGCTGGCAGGTGAGTTTGGCAACGACGTAACCTGCGAGCGCGCCAAAAAGTTGAAACTGTATTCGTTGAGATCTTTGTTTACGAAAACCTGGGAACGCTCTTCCGGAGAAATCGCCTGCTGGATGCTGTCTGAAAACACCTGGCGATAAGCCAGATTGGAAGTCACGTTAACGTCGGCCGCCGCGATGAAACCGTTGGGGAAATAGTGAACGCCCTCAACATAAAAACTCGAGCCGCCCTGGTCCGGATGAGTCGCGTCGGCTTTGTGTCCCAGCGTCCGATCCTTAACCAGGTAAAAGCCGGTATTGAAAAATGAGCGTGAGTTGGCGCGAGTGCGGAAGTCGGCGCCAAAGCCAATGCCGCGCGCGGTGTAGATATCGGAACGCACAGTTACATCGGCAGATCGTCCCAGCGT
>JANLYZ010000114.1:0-20561 GCA_031365905.1 Chloracidobacterium sp.
CGCGAATCTTCGTAGTCGTTACTGCGGTAAAGGTAAACTGTCGCCACGCCTTGTCATTCCCGGTGACGCTTCCGTTACTTACAGTCACCCAGGCTGAGCCGTTCCAGTACTGCACGTCAAAGTCGAGAATGCCTTCGCCAGTTGCTGGGGTAGTCAGATCTGGCTGACCTGCTGTCGTCCAGTTGTTCTGCAACGTGAAGACGTCGATTTCGTCGATCGCCTTGCTGGCTGAGAAATCAACTTCCAGCGAGTCGGGATAGACACCGCGCGTGCCGTCGTTCCAACCGCCGGTGCCATTGCCCCACGTATTTCCAGTGCGGTCGCCATCCACCGCCGAGGCAGCCGGAAAATTACTATTTGCGGTGCTGGAAGCCATCACCGTCGAGCCATTCGCAGCGAGCGCAACGTTGGAGCGCGTGCAGGGAGCATTGTTAAGGTTGTTGATGACCAGGTTGTCGATGTACCAGCCGGCGTCTACGCCGTTTGCAGTCGCCACATCGGAGGTCATGCGGAAGCGAATGTAGACGGGCAAGCTGTTTGGATTATGCAGGCCACCGGGACTGAAGTTGCGCAGGTCCGCGCGCACGTGATGCGGTCCTTTGATCCCCGTATATCCGCGGCGTCCCTGCAGGATTGATCCGAAACCATTGCCCGCGGGCAGAGCGCCGTCGAGGCGACCGTTGTAGTAGCCTTCGATCAGGTAGTCGCCCAAGTCCCACGTCGTCGTGTTATCAGGAAACGGCGTGGCATCGGACGGCGCGAACGGCCCACCCACTTTGATTTCCACGACGCCTCCATCAAAGCCGCCTTCGGCGTTGATGAAGTTGTCAAACTCCATGATTGAAGTCGGCGTCAGGCCATTGATTGGGCCGATCTGCGTGGAGAAATCGCTCTGTCCGCCGCATCTGGTGCCGGCCGGATCGGTGCTGCATCCGTTCGCTTCATCGCCGGGACTGAAATCCGGCGCATACATCTTGCCGACCGACCGGCCGCCAAGATTCAAAACCGTGATACGTTGAAACTGTGCCAGCGCCTGGTTCGGATTTGTTGTTGCTTCGTTAAGCGACGGCGTAAAGCGACCGTCCGCTGAAGACGATTCAAAGTTTTCAAAGGCGAACGGTGGCGTGATCGAAAACTGCGTATTAGTCGGAGCACTAAACTTCACGATCGTGTTGCCGGTGCCGTTGGTATCGAGTCCGCCGCCGGATGTGTCGCGCGCCTGCACGATGTAGTAGTAGGGTTGCGCCAACGTCAGGCCAGTATCCAGATAAGAAGTGCCGCTAACGCCCGTCGCAATCTTGTTTGAGACGCTGGGAGTGAATGTTGGATCCTGCGTCGAGTCGCCATGCACCACGTGTGGTACGCGATAGATGTCGTAGACGATGTTCGCAGAAGGATTGAGAGAGACGGCCGGAAGCCAGCTCACCTGCAGGCGCGTGCCGTCATGCAAGTCGACCACTTGATCCGCTCCAAAGAAAGTGGGCGCGGATGGCAGTGACGATCCCGGAATCGGAATGTCCCAAATACCACGGCCGTGTGTTGCTACGCGCAATATGCGCTGCGAACTCAAGATGGCCATGTCGAAGACGGCCACGCGTGGCAGGCCCGTTCCGTAAGGAGTCCAATTTGCGCCGCCATCGGTTGAAGTGTAAACGCCGATGTCCGTGCCGGCGTAAAGAGTGTTTGCGTTCTGCGGATCGATTGCGAAAGCATCAACTGGCACGTCCGGAATCCCATTGCCCGCCGCAGTCCAGGTGATTGGCGACGCACCGGTTGCCGTGCTCAGGTTAGTAGTTTTCCAAATATGCTGACCGCTGGGAACTCCGTAACCAACCAGCGTGACGTAAGCAATCTGGGCATTGGTTGGATCGATGACCGCGCGACCGATGAACTTGCGCGGCGTTACGGGTGGCGTCACATCCGTCATCACCGGCGCACCGGTCGTGGTCGCAAAGACGCGACCAGTAGATATACCCACGACGCGCACATTGTCGTCCTGCGGCGAGATACCAATCGCGCTTACCGTTGTGTTGAAGGGAGTGGCCGGCGGTGTTGGCGTATTCGTTTCGAAAATCTGACTCGCCGCCGGCATCGTAACGCCCTTGTCGGTAGAGCGATAAAGATGATCGGTGCCGAAGTAAACCGTGTTTGGATTGCCCGGTCCCAGCGCCATCGGCGCATAAAACAACGTATTGTCAGCACAAGAGATGCCGTTTGGCTGAAAGATAGTGACGCCACAGCCGTAGAAAGTGGGCCAGCCAGCCGGATCGATCTGCGAAGCGCCATCGGCGCGTTCGAATCCGATTTGCCCGGCCTTCTGGTTATAGAAAGTGTGATAGGCGGTAACGGACGCGCCGGTGTCAGTTGCGTTTCTATCTATGAGCGCGTAGCCGCCGTCGCCGAATTGGCCCAGCTTCCAGGTGCCGTTAGCGCGCAGGTATGGCGTGCCATTGTCCTGCGTACCGCCGATCATGAAGTTGCGATCGGTCGGGTGCTGAGCAAGGCTGACAAACTGCGTGGCGTTAAAGCCGGCAGTATTCATGCTCGTCCAGTTGTTGCCGTCGTTGGTCGATTTGAATATGCCGCCGTCGTTGCCGTGATAAATGATGGAGGTATTCGACGGAGCGATAGCGATAGCGTGGACATCGGGGTGCAGCCCCGCGGCTTTCTTCACAAAGTTGACGCCGTCGGTAGAAACCTTACAAGCCGTCTGCGTTGCGTCGTAGTCGCCGCTGCCGCCGATGAAAATATTGTTCACGTCGTTTGGATCAACTGCGATGGGCATGTCGTAGAAACATTGACCACCACAGAACCCGCGAGACGAAGCGAGCACAGTCGGAAACGTGACGCCGCCGTCGGTTGATTTCCTGACCACGCCGGTTTTACCGCCGCTGCCGTCTGCGTCGTCTTCGGTGGCTGCGTAAACGGTCACCGCGGCGCCCGCTTTGTGAATGGCCAACGTCACGTTGGTGAAATCGGCCGTGACGAGAGTGCGGGTGAAAGTAATCGTTGATGGCGTAGCGGCGAGGGCGTTGGTCGAACGCCAAACGCCATTCGTGCTACTCGCAATCGGATCTTCAACGCCGATCAAGAGGTTGTTCGGAGCTCCCGGCTCTAACACCATGTCGCGTACGGCCGTGTTCGGTCCGCCGTTGGTGCCACCCAGATTCAGCTTCGTGCAAGTGGGCGTCCCGCTCATTACGTTTTCGCAGCGGAACAAACCGCGCGGTGAGAGATTCAACCCGGCTCCTGCCCCGCCATTAATGCCACCGACTCCCGAACCAGTGCCGATGAAGATTTCGTTGTCGTCAGTTGGGTTGACCAGAATTTTCGTGATCGAACGACTGTTGGCGAGCAGGCCATTGGGCGTGTTGGTTGCGGAGTTGTATGGTCCGAGAAGTATTGGTGTCGTGTCAGCGTTTTTGATGATGTAGAAACCTACACCGAAGAAACAGTCGCCGCAAAAATTTCCTTCGCCTGTGCCGACGAAGAGCGTTGTCGGATCGAGCGGGTCGATTGTCACTGACCCGACTGCGAGCGTAAGCGCGTCGTCCATCAAAGGTGTCCACGTTAGTCCGCCGTTAAGGCTGCGGTAGAGACCACCCTGCGCCGTGCCGACATAGACGATGTTTGGATTCGTTGGATGTACGGCAATAGTCAGCACGCGACCGCTAACAGGATTGCGCGTCGCGTCAATCAAATTTGTCTGGCCATCCGGAATGGGAGCGGGGCCGATTGAAGTCCAGGTTGGGCCAGTTGCCGGTGCCGAGGGTGACGAAGTGCTACCGCTGCTTGAACTGGTTGCGCTACTCGTCGAGGTGCTCCCTCGAAGCGCCGCTTCTTGTCGTTTCAATACCTGTAGAGCGCGGATGCGCGGATTGCCCGGCACGTCAAAGGGCAGGCCGTGCAGCTTGTCAATCATCTGTTCGCGGCGCATGAGATAGTCCTGAAAGCTCATGTTCCCGCGGCCGCGCGGCCCCGAGTCGACATCTGCTTCCCCCGGTTCGGCTGGCGCCTGAACAACTGGCGGAGTTGGCGGCGGCGGAGCGCTAACGCGAACTACATTTGTCTGCACACCGGTCTGAGCAGAAGAGACGAAGAGACTCGAGAGCAATGCGGCGGAAGCTAACAGGGTGATTGTCCAGGCCAGGACGAGTTTGCGGGGCTTCATATCTTTCTCCTTGTTGGAACCAACTATCGGATTTCGGAGACAGATTAGGAGGCGAGCCTTGAGAAAGACTTGAGGAATTCTTGAGAAGGCGCAGTTCTGGCTATTCGCAGACGCCAAATCAGAACCGGGAGCGGTAGCGACCGGCCGACAATCAACTCAATTTCATGACCGGCAGTTCTACTACAGCCGGTCGCTACCGCTCCCGGTTCTGAAAGGCGTCTTCCATCTCGCCCACATCAAAGCGGACAGCCAAAGGCTTCCACTTCAACGATGCGGCTGTAGTTATTCCGCGAATTGTTGACCACGACCCGGATTTTCGTAGTCGTCACGGCCGTGAACAGGAATTGACGCCAGGCTTTGTCGTTGCCGGAGACGCTGCCGCCGGGCACGTTTACCCAGGCACTGCCATTCCAGTACTGCACGTCGAAGTCGAGAATGCCTTCACCAGTTGCGGGCGTGTTCAAGCTCGGTTCACCTGCCGTCGTCCAATTGTTCTGCAAAGTAAAGACGTTAATCCGATCGATAACTTCGCTGGTGGGAAAATCAACTTCCATCGTGTCAGGAAAAGCGCCGCGCGTGCCGTCGTTCCAACCGCCCGTACCGTTACCCCAGCTACTTCCGGTGCGGTCGCCATCGATCACAGACACAGCGGGAAACCTGCTGACATTCGCAGTGCTGGAAGCTATCGCGGTGGAACCGTTGGAACTCAGCGCAACGTTCCCTGATGAACATGGCGTCGGCGTCGGAGTTGGTGTCGGCGTCGGAGTTGCTGTTGGAGTGGGAGTTGGTGTCGGAGTCGGCGTGGGAGTTGGTGTCGGCGTCGGAGTCGGCGTCGGAGTTGCTGTCGGAGTGGGCGTTGGTGTCGGAGTTGGCGTTGGACTCGGCGTCCCGGAAGTGCATCCGTAAGCCTCGACCTCGACAATTCGGCTGTAATTGTTTCGCCCGTTATTAACTACGATGCGAATCTTTGTCGTCGTGATCGGAGCGAACGTAAACTTGCGCCACGCATTGTCATTTCCGGCAACGCTTCCATTGGGCACCGTCGTCCAGTTTGCGCCATTCCAATATTGAACGTCGAAATCGAGAATGCCTTCCCCGGTAGCGGGCGTTGTCAGATCCGGCTGGCCTGCCGTCGTCCAGTTGTTCTGCAAAGTGAAGACATCGATTTCTGCAAGCGACTCGCTAACGGGGAAGTCAACTTCCAGTGTGTCTGGAAAATCTCCGCGCGTGCCGTCGTTCCAACCCCCAGTTCCATTTCCCCAGTTGCTGCCCGTGCGGTCGCCATCGATCGTTGAGATAGCCGGGAACCTGCTTTGGTTTGCGACGCTGGATGCGATCGCGATTGAGCCGTTTGACGCGAGAGCCAGGTTCGACGTGCAGGGCGCTGGCGTTGGCGTCGGAGTGGGCGTAGGCGTTGCTGTTGGCGTCGGAGTTGCCGTTGGTGTCGGGGTCGGTGTTGCTGTTGGCGTAGGCGTCGGTGTTGCCGTTGGTGTCGGCGTCGGAGTTGCTGTTGGTGTGGGCGTCGGTGTTGCTGTTGGCGTAGGTGTCGGCGTTGCTGTTGGTGTCGGTGTTGGCGTCGGCGTTGCTCCGGCCCGGGCGATAACGAATTGCGTTAGCGAACCGGTATCGCCGCAGACCGATCTATTCGCGAAGCTCGCGGCCGTCGTTATATCCGTAAGTCCAAGATTAGTTTTTTGCAACAGTCGCAAGTTCTGGAATGCGACCGCGTCGGGCACGTTCTGAACATCAAGGCACACGTGGATGTTGCCTGAGTAAGCAAACGTGGCAGCCGAAACATCGTACGCCGGATAGATGTTTGCGAACGTGTAACTCGGAAGCATTCCTTGAGCGGTTGAGTCAATCCTGGTCAAAACTAAATTTCCGCTTGAAGTCACATTGGCAAAAGTGAACCCGGCGACCGCCCCTTGAACGAACACGTTCGAGCCACTGGCAACCGTGATCTTCGGTTGCGTCGCAAAGCTGTGATAGTAACCACTGTCGATTACCGTTTCGCCGATCAAACCGCTAACCGAAACCGGCGTACTCGGCGGGTTTGAGTAGAATGTGCCATCACCCAATTGTCCGTTTGCACCAGCGCCCCACGCCACAACCATTCCGTCTGACCGCAAGCCGAGACTGTGATTGCCACCGGCGGACAAACCCAGGACTGCTGCGAGTGTCCCTGAACCACCGACCGCGCTGACCACAACGGGCGATGCTGAGTCGAAGAAGTTCCCATTGCCCAGTTGTCCATTGCCGCCCTTGCCCCACGCGACAACCGTCGAGTCTGTCTTCAAAGCGACGGTGTGAAAGACGCCGCCGGAAATTCCGACCACGTTTGTGAGTGTCCCCGAACCGCCGACCCCAACGACCGGCACCGGGGTAGCTGAGTCGTCGTAGTTGCCACTGCCGAGACCGCCGTAAAAGTTGGAACCCCAGGCCCAAACTGTGCCGTCTGATTTCAAAGCGACGCTGTGATTGCCGCCGGCTGAGATCCCCACGACTCCCGTGAGCGTACCGGAGCCGCCGCTGCCAACCACGGGCACCGGCACTGTCGAAGCGCTTGTGTTGCCATTGCCGAGTTGTCCGTTTGCGTTTGCACCCCAAGCCACAACCGTTCCATCTGATTTCAGCGCGAGACTGTGATTGGAACCTGGTCCAGCGGAAATTGCTATCACATTTGTCAGGAGACCAGTGCCGCCGACGCCCTTCACCTGCACAACCGTCATGGAGCAATAGCAAGGTGAGCCGTGAACGACACCGTCGCCGAGTTGTCCATATCCGCCGTCGCCCCAAGCCACGACCGTTCCATCGGACAGCAAAGCAAGGTTGTGATTGCGGCCTGCTGAAACGGCGACTAAGCCGGTAAGAACGCCGGAACCGCCGATGCCTTTTACTTGAAGCGGCGTTGCGGAAGCGTTGCGCGTGCCGTCGCCAATTTGCGAGTTGTCGTTAAAGCCCCAGCCGAAAACGGTGCCGTCTGACTTCAACGCGAGCCCGTGTTGTTCGCCGCCTGAAACGGCAATCACGTCTGTGGGCAAGCTCACCAAGCTGGGCGTCGCCTTGCCGTAGGGAGAATTAGGATAGAGCGTGCCGTCGCCGAGTTGGCCTTTCTCGCCCTTGCCCCAGGCCTTCGCGCCAGACGTGGCTACGGCCGGCGCGGTTTGCGCGGTTATGAAGAACCAGCTAACGGCGGAAAAGCCAGCGAGCGAAAGTAGTATGAACGGAAACAAGAGAGCATTGCGCCTCAAACGACCAAGCTTTGAGACTCGCTCGGTGAACGGGCACTTTCGAATAAAGATTGAAAGCCGGTGAATGCTCGATGGTTTACTCAATGGTTTTCTCAAGCAGACCTGCTTCAGAGGGCCTGCGTCGGGCTTAAATTTCTGATCCGCTAGCGCACCACCTGAGAAGCGTGGGCGAAAACTGCTCGGTAACGGTATCTGAGTGGAATCTACGATCGATGGGTTGAGAAAAACTTGAGATGGGTCAGGGGTCAGCAAATCCGGCAATCCAGAAATGTTGACCCCTGAGCACAGTAAGTGAAAGAACGATTGAAGCGACTCAATTCAGCGTCGGGTTAACCCCCCAAGCTTTAGGGCGGACAGCCGTAGGCTTCCACTTCAACGATGCGGCTGTAGTTGTTTCGCGAGTTATTGACTACGACCCGTATCTTCGTCGTGGTCACAGCGGTAAAGTTGAACTGGCGCCAGGCTTTGTCATTGCCGGTAACACTGCCGCCGGTGACAGTTACCCACGCGCTGCCGTTCCAGTACTGCACGTCGAAGTCGAGAATGCCTTCGCCGGTTGCCGGTGTCGTTAGGTCTGGCTGACCCGCCGTCGTCCAGTTGTTTTGCAAGGTGAAAACATTTATCTGATCGATTGCCTCACTGGTTGGGAAATCAACTTCCAGCGAGTCGGGATAGACGCCGCGGGTACCATCGTTCCAACCGCCGGTGCCGTTGCCCCAGTTGTTGCCGGTGCGGTCACCATCGATGGCGGAAGAGGCGGGCCACTTGCTGTTGTTGGCAGTGGTGGAAGCAACCGCTATCGAGCCGTTCGAACCCCGCGCCACATTCGATCGTGTGCATGTCGGCGCGGTACAATTCGTGGTAATGCTCACGGCCCACCCGCCGGCAATGCTTCCGGAATCGCCGGCGACCCTGTCCACGACAAACAGACTCCAGACTCCATTTGGGTTGGTTCCATTGAACGCCTGGGAGAGCATGAGATTGTTTGACGGCGCCGGCGCGGGAGCAGCGTATGTGTCAGTCGGTCGGTTGTTGCTGGGCTTGAACGTGCCGCCAGTACACCCGAGCCCGGTAGGCGCTGGAGAGAGCGGGGCCGTCGCCGCATCATCAAACGTGAAATTCTGATTGACCAGATCAGCGGCGCCGCACGCATGATCCCACAGAACCAAATTTGCAGTTGCACCAGTAGGCCCTACCAGCAACATGCCAATATCGTCGGGGAAGGTGTGATTCACCTGGTTGAGCGTGACGGTCACCTTGGTTACAGTGCCCGCCAGCCCAGCTACATTTATTGTCGCGGGGTAGGGCGTCGCCTTGTTATTGTCGTTAATGGGGATGTTGGCCCCATTCGCGTATGTTGTCGGAGAACCGCACGGCGCCGGAGTTGGAACCGGAGTTGGTGTCGGCGTCGGGGTTGGTGTCGGCGTCGGGGTAACCGAAGGTGTTGGTGTTGGTGTCGGTGTCGGCGTCGGTGTTGGCGGTGTAGTTGGGACACACGACGGGAATTTGAAACTGCCGATGCGCGTTTGCCAGGCCGCGCCCGGGTCGGGAACTGCTGTAAAATATTCGTTTGTGTACCAGAAGGTGCAGTCGTCGGACGGGTCAACCGTCAGATCCGAGTAATCACCCCACCGTCCGGCAGGAGGAAGGAATAGCGTGGGGTGCTGCGAGCCGGTGCCGGCGAACATTTGCGCTTCGCCCTGGGCCAGCATATTCACTGGATCGCTTGAGAGGCGTCCCGCCCAGGCAATGGAAGGAAAATTTGCGCTGGAGGACGTGCTGTAACCAATGGCGATATTACCGGCGTGGTCCATCGCAATGCTGCTCATCCAGCGATAGAGCGGATCGGTCAGCCCAGTGGGCGCCAGAGTGCTTTGTTGGAAGATGGTTGGCGTGCCGCCTGGGTCGCGCACTTCATACCAGCGAGGTCCCATTTGTCCCGTGGTGGCGTTGGCGACAACCGTATGATTCAGCACGAGTGATTCATGAGCACCGGCGCCGGTGAAATTGCGATACGCCAGACGATACATCAGGCGATCGCCGATTGGATCCAGTTGGCTTGTTTCCGCAGGCTGCGGCACGCAGCCGGTTGTATCGAGAGTACAATTCGGGCGCGCAAAGTCAGTCACCGGCGTTGTCGAGTTGGGCAACCCTCCCCCTGTGCCAAATGTCGAGTTCAAAGGATTTGACCAGTCGACGTGAAATTTCCAGATCCGCAGACCGTTCCCCTGGGCATCCGCAGAGCTGTCCACCTCGGCAAAATAATTGGGTGCGCCGGCGGGCGGCGGAGTAAACCCGTCGAGGTTCGCAGGCAAGTGTCCACCAAAATTGGTATCCCCGTTTACGAGCTTAAAGCTCACCATCCGCGCGGGCAGCCCGGCGAGCATCTTGTCGCGCTCAAAGGCGGTTGCGAGCGCGCCCAGGTACGGGTTGCCGGAGGCAAAGCTGAACTGATGCGTGCTCATGTAATACGCATCGGGCCATAAGCCAAAGTGCGGATAGTCCGAGAAGGTGGCGCCGATGTTAAAGTCGTAGGTGTAATACTGTCCCGTTGCGTCGTTAGTCTTCGAGATGGCGATACACTCGCTCGAGGTGGGGCCGCTGCCACCACCTACAGCAAATTGGCTCACGAGCCAGCGGTCGGCAAGTTGGTCATAGACCACAACGGGGTCGCCGTCGTTATCGATGCGGCAGCGGGAGCTGGCCGGCAGTGTCTGAAACAGACTGTTGATTGCCGTGGGTCCCGAGAGCCGCGTGCCGGTCTTGTTGTAGACGGAGAAAGAGGAGTTAACCATCTGGACGTACTGCGTGAGTCCCACCGCGCCGTTGGTGTCGGGAGGGAGACAACCGCCGCAGCCTTCAGCCTGGTTCATTCCTTCAAAGGTCAGATTCGGGGTCGGCATGGCGAGGGCCTCAAGTGATGTCTGTGCCGCGGGGTCCACAAAACCTCGGGGCACCGGACGATTCGGTTTTACCGGAGGAAGCTCTCGCTCGTTCAGTGGCAGTCTTGAAGGACCTATCGGCAAGTCAGTCACAGCCGGCGAGGTGCCATTAGCGATGGACGTACTGACTTCCGGTCGGAGAGTCCCGGGAATCTGTGGCGCGGCATCCGCTATCCCTCTCGATCGCGCGGGCTGAATTCTGGCCGAGCGTCCCCGTCCGGAATTTGCCGCACGGGCATGTCCAATTAAGATGACTGACCCGGCCACGATAGCGACCGCTAAAACGATCAGCAGGTTCCGGCGTCGGCGGACAATCACTTGCGCGTATTTTCGAACAGCTTTTCTCATTGAAAGTCATCTCCCTTCAAGATTCATCACAAGTCTGGTTTCGAAGGCAAACACCTGCCCTCGGAGTTAAGGGACCTAAGGGGTTGGACACCCGAAGGCCTCAACTTCAACAATGCGGCTGTAGTTGTTCCGGCTGTTGTTGACTACCACGCGAATCTTCGTAGTAGTCACGGCCGTGAACAAGAATTGTCGCCACGCCTTGTCATTGCCAGTGACGCTGCCGCCGGGAACTGTCACCCACGCCGTGCCGTTCCAGTACTGCACGTCGAAGTCGAGAATGCCTTCGCCGGTCGCAGGTGTTGTTAAATTAGGCTCACCCGCTGTCGTCCAGTTGTTTTGCAGCGTGAAAACGTTTATGCGATCGATGACTTCGCTGGTTGGGAAATCAACTTCGAGCGAGTCTGGGAAAACACCGCGCGTGCCATCGTTCCAACCGCCCGTGCTGTTGCCCCAATTGTTCCCGGTGCGATCGCCATTGATCGCAGAGGCAGCAGGAAACCTGGAATTGGCCGTGGTAGAAGCCACCGCGGTCGAACCGTTTGAACCCAGCGCTATATTCGATGGCGTACACGCCGACGGCGCTTCACACCCGGCCGCTGAAGTCGTCCCCATTGCGAAGTCGAATGAACGCGTGGAGTCTCCTTCGGTGAAGATGTCGTCAGCGACGTTATTGCGTCCGCCAGTAAAGGCCGTCACGTTGAAGAGTGTGTTGCCGATCGGCCGGCCGGCTCCAAACGCATTGAGTGGCAGGTCGATGCAGAAGGTGTTGCCGCTGACAGTGCCCGTGATGGGCCCGGTCAGGTTTGTGATCTCGGCGGGATACTGCACGACTTTGCAGTTACCCGGGGTAGTTGTGTTGCAGCCGGCTGGTGGACCAGTCAGTGTCGGACTGCCTGCGAAGAAGACTGGCGCGGCCCCACCGACTGACTCGGCGCCGACGTAGAAGATGCGATAAGCCTCGCCGGTTCCTGCGTCATTCTTCGACAACGCCTGGAAGCGTGTGATCCAAAATGCATTCGCCTTGCCGGCGGGTGGCAGCATGCTGCTTAGGTTATTGACGGTCATGCGAACGCGCAGTGTATTCGCGCTGATCTGATTCACTGCGACGCTTGTTAAGTCGAGTTGTGGTTGGTTAGCGCCGGCGCCCGTGGGACTGTAGTGCGGCACTTGCGCGTCACCGGTTGGATCGAATGTCGGGCTGCCCGGACTTGGTTTACTAAGCGTCGTGCCAATCGGTGTCGGTCCGGTGAGCTGGCGCGCCAGGAAAAGATGAGCGCCATGAAACTGGCTCGAAACGTCGTTGAAAACTATCTGGACGGCGCCATCAGTAGCAAGATCCACGGAAAGGAAGTCGGCCATCGTGCGGTCGCCGCTCGAGACAGTGCAGCCGATGCCGCTGTTACAAATCTGGCCGTAGTGCATCGGCTTATGGGTGAATCGATCCTGTTCAACTAAAGGACTGGCTGTGTTCGCGTTGCTAATTAGGGCGACGTAGCCGTACCACGGGTAGAGAGTCGCGGCCGCGGGATCAGTGGCCCAGTTTGGCATGTTGTCGCTGAGCGTAGCCGAATCATTGCCAAGCCAAACGGCGACGAGGTTTCCGGCTGACCCAGCCTCGCACCACGCAAACACATTCGACTTTGCCGGCGGTTGATTGATCTTTACTGTCGGACTCCAGCTTGTGCCCTGGTTTGTCGAATACTGGTAGTAGAGATTGTGATCGCCGGTGTCGCTCCAAACCACGTAGACGTTTCCTGCGCTGTCAACGGACAAGGGCGGGAAAAGATTGCTGACCGAACCGCCCGGCGAACCGCTGAGCACGTGCGTCGTGAACGTGAGACCGGTGCGTTGTCCCGGGTTCACGTGGCCAACGATGACCTCGATGTGATTTGTCGCCGCGCACGGATAGTAGAGATTGCGATTAACTGGATCGAAAACGAGTTCACCGCAGTTGCCGCCGCCTGCATAGAACTGGCCGGTTCCGGCAACCGAACCGACTGCCGGCGTGAACACGAGACCGCCGGTCGCGTCCGTCAGGCCCGTTGAGCCGGGCGATGAGAAAATTAAATGTCCTAAGGCTACATCGTGGAAAGCGTAGAAGACTGTGTTGTCGGCCGCGCCGAGCGCGCCGATGGTGTGGTTGGCGCCATTATCAATGGCGAGCCATTGCCGATCGGTGCCGGTGAAGGGAACACACGCCGGATTCTTTCGCCAGGTGTTGCCGTTGTCGTTGCTTACTGAGCAATCGAGCTCTGTCAGCGCGCCTTAGAGGTCGCCGAAGTAGACCACGCCCTGATCGTCGATCGCGTGGGTTGTGTCGCCGCCGCCGGGAGGAGGATTCGGCCTGAGCGCAGTCGGACTGACGACATTGAACTGATCGCCGCCGTCAACCGAGCGATGCATGAACGATTGGTTCGTGCTAAAGCCCCACGGGCCGCTCTCCCAATACTTCGCGTCCTTGTCCAGATGCAGTAGTGGTTCGCCTTCCGTGCGTTGAAAATCAACCACGGTCGCAGCGCCGAAATTGATCGCGCCGGTTGTGTAGTTTGGCGGCGGTGGCGGCGCGGGCGCGGCCGTAACTATGGTCAACGTGCCGGTGTACGGTTGTGGCTGCGCGTTTGTAAAGCCGCAGGCAATGATCTTGTAATTGCCGGCGTTGAGGTTTTGTGCTGATACCGTCTCGAATGGACTGCCGCCGTCGCTTGAGCCGATTCCTACCACGGTCAGAACTTCATCGCTCGCGCTGGCGTTGGCCACCGGCGTCCAGGCAATGTTGAAAGTGAACTGCGCGCTCAGCGTGCTATAGATGCCAGCCGGTACATTGATGGTCGAAATGTGCTGATCAACCGCCGGAGTGTCGGCGAGCGTTGTGCAGTTGCTGGTCGCATTCGAGCTTGGCGGGATTGATCCTACCCAAGTGACGGAAACCGTCTGGCCGATGGTTGAGGGAACGGTGATACTGTCAGTGCCCGGCGTGGATGCCTCGACCGTCCGCACCGCAGATCCGGTGAACCCCGCAATGATTGCCGCCGCTAAGACGCCGGCGACCGCAGCTAAAATAATTTTGGTTCGCAACTTCAACGAATGAGTTGGGAATGCTACGGAATTTATTGACATGATATTTCTCCTCTTAGCGGGGATTGGTTAACTACTTGAGGCGGGCCAAAGCGAGCCGCGCCAGTTTCTTTGATTTTTCCAGAGACTTCTCCAGCGCCGTTTCTTCAGCGCCGGATCCACCGACGGTCACTCGTAATATCTTGTCGTTCTTCAACACAAACAGCGCGCCGCCGCGGTCGCTCGCCAACCAGAAGGCTCTATCGCCGACGCCGGACACGCGCACTGGCGCCTTCGGACCGTCTTCCTCTTCCGGCGCTTCGCTTTCCTCTTTGCGTTGGCCTTTTCTTTCGTCGTCAAATCGCGCTTTCCAGAATTCCTTCAGCGCATCGCGCGAGTTGCTTTGCGCGTTGCGCTTGATTACCTGGATGTGTACCGAGAGATTTCGGAGGCCGTCCGCGGAGACTGCTGCGTAGTAACACTGCGAGACATCTAGTTCGCCATACTTGAGACTGCTTGGTTGCGCTTGTTGCACTTCAACACCCTGCATTGAAGTGATCTCGGACTTATCGATCAGGGCACAGGCGTCCAATGACCCGGCGCCGGGGGCAGGCGCTTCCGATTTCGCTGCGCTCTTAACCTCCCCGGTAGATTCCGAAGCAGCAGTGGGTTTTTGCGAGGCGGCGATCGGGGCGGCTCTTTGTTGGGCCACATAAGCGGGCTCGGTTAGGTAGCCCGCCAACGCGAGAAAACCAACCAAAGAGATTGCAAGCTTGATGAGCATCAACACCCTCGTCTTGCAGAATTCAAGTTTGATACTTACGCGTCCGGTTTCGAGACTTGCCCGCCGCGGGCGCGGCGAAAAAGTTAGGGCCTACGGCGAACAGCCGTAGGCTTCCAACTCAACGATGCGGCTGTAGTTGTTCCGACTGTTGTTGACGACGACGCGAATTTTCGTTGTGGTCACCGGTGTAAAGTTGAATTGTCGCCAGGCCTTGTCGTTGCCGGTGACACTGCCGCCGGGAACTGTGACCCAGGCAGTGCCGTTCCAGTACTGCACGTCGAAGTCGAGAATGCCTTCACCGGTTGCGGGCGTCGTTAAGTTAGGCTGACCCGCTGTGGTCCAGTTGTTCTGCAACGTGAAGACGTTGATTTCGTCGATAGTCTTGCTGCCGCTGAAATCCACTTCAAGGTTGTCAGGGAAAATACCGCGCGTGCCGTCGTTCCAACCGCCGTTGCCGTTGCCCCAGTTGTTACCGGTGCGGTCGCCATCGAGCGCGGAAGCGGCGGGGAACCTGCTGTTGGCAGTGCTCGAAGCAACCGCCGTTGCGCCGTTTGATCCCAGCGCGACATTGAGGTTCGTACACAGGGCATTCATCTGAATCTCGCTGCAAAACAGACCCTCGCCCAGAGCGTTCATTGCCGTCACGCGATAGAAATAGGTCCGGTTGGCGTGAGCCGTGGCGTCGTCGTAGACGACTTTGTTATTCAGGTTCGTGATGTCGTAAGTGGAAGCAGCGCCGATCGTGGCAAGGAGTGTTTCTCCGCCACTCGTCGTGCCGCGATAGATCTTATAGGAGGTAATCGGCGAGCCGCCGTTGTCCGGTTCAAGAATTGAAAGATGAACCCCGACGCCGTCACGAGTAGCCGTGACAACTCTGGGCGCAGCCGGAGCGGACGGTTCGACGGGCGGATCGAAAGACGCAAACAAGCGCCGGCCACCTGATTGCCGCGCGATTGTTGCTTTTCGCGCGTTGTCGTTATCGTAGCGATTGATCTTTCCGTCCGGTACGCCTAAGGGTCCGCTTCGGTCAACAACCTGAATACACTGTGCCGTGATGCAACCGTCCGGATACGCGACTTCGATGCGTCCCTGCCGATCGACCGTCATATCCATGAAGTCGAGCAGGTTGCGATCGTTTGGTGTCCGACCGCAGATGACTGTGCCGGAATTACAGATCGATCCGAGTTGCACGGGATCGTTTGGCGTGGCGTCGACAGTGGTCCACGTAGCCCCGCCATCGAAGGTCGACGCCACATAGAGATGCCAAACGCCCTGAAAGTCATTCGGGTCCTGATAATAGCCGCCTGTAGTTGTTCCCAGGAACGCGAAGGCTGCGCGGTTGTCGTCTCCAGCAACTACTTCCGGAAAGGTTGAGTTCTGAATGCCGAGCACAGCGCCCACATCCTGATTGGAAGTCCAAACAACCTGATTGCCGACTCGATGTCCGACTGCGATAGAGGGCGCGCCGTTGCTGTTGGCATAGCCGTAGTAAATTGTTCCGTTCGCGCCGATGCCGATTGAAGGATCGACGATTCCGGGAGCCGGATTGCTATCAGGAATCACCTGCGGAGCAGACCACGTGACGCCGTTGTCGGTGGAAAGGACCAAACCTTGTCGTGCAGTTCCGGTGCCGCCGGTAGAGGTCGTGGAGCAGTCGCTGTTTGGAAGATAAGCGGTGCCGTCTGGCGCGACCTTAACGTGGCCGTGAATGCCGAAGCAGTTTATTAAGTAGACAGGCACGGCGGGACCGAAGGTAAGTGAGCCATCAAGACTAATGGCGCAAGACGCTTCGTTTGTACCGGATTGAGAGCAGTAGAAGACGCCGTTCGGATATGCCGGAAAGCCTGGATTCCCAGTGAGCGGAGCCGCCAATGGTCCACCGCCAAAAGTTTGATGATCGACGCCGGCAGGAACTCCGCATCCCTGACTCGCAACCCAGGTCTCACCGTCGCTGAACGGCGCTGCAGTGTCGGTGTAGGCAGCGCGGCTGCACGCGCCGGCTAACTGGGAAACTAACGTGCGGCCGGTAATGCGATCCGTAAAGAGAATCGGATCGAGAGTCGTATTCGACGTGTTCGGCGGAGTCTTGGTCAGCCAGGTAGTCGCAGCCGGCGACGGACAATCGTCGAACTCGACGCGTAACGTTGTGGTGTTGGCCTGGAACATCGTCTTGCCTTGCGGAAACTGCGCAGTTGCCAGGCCTACACCAAGCGAAGGCTCGCCCGCGCTGGCGCCTAAGGTGCCCGGAGCCTGATAGCGCTGGAAGCGCGGCGCGAGTCCAGACGCAACCGCCGCTGCGCCAACCTTTTGTTCGTAGGTGATCTTCGTCGTGGTGGTGTCGCCCTGCGCGATCGTGGGCGCGATTCGCAAAAGATAGTTTCCGGAAATCGCTGCGATAGTCACAACGTCGGGATCAACTGCAAAGAAGTTTGCGGCGGTTAAGGCGCCAAGGGAGTTGTCGGGATTCAGTTTGTAGATAAAGATGTCGTACTGAGCCAGCGTCGCCTGGTTGGGCCAACTGACCTGTATCTTGATGTAGTTCGATACATCTGATCCCGGCGGGACATTGACGGTCAGCCTGTAGTCGTCGCACGGAAGCGTTCCATCACAAGTGGGTACGCCATCCACTTGATCCGTAGGATTTGAGACCAGGAACGGCCCTGATGAGTACATCACCGGGTTGTTGGCAGTGTTAGCAATTGTGAGCGTGCCGCTCGATGGCGTAGCGGCCTGGCTGCCGGACATTACCAAGACCAGGCAAAGCATGCCGGCAAACACTAGTGTCAATGACAACCTTATCAGATTCAAACGTGTCCGAAGCGCGCGTAGTCGCATGTTAATCCCACCCTTTCTTGAATGCTTGATTTGCTTGATCTGATAGCTCCGGCGATTCAAATCCCACGCGGATGTTACGAAAGGCGCTTCAGCACAATTGCCGCAAGCTTCTTCGATTTCTCGATTTTGGTCTTCGCGTCGTCTGGACCGCCAACGCTAATTCTCACCAGGTTGCCTTTCTTCAGCGCGTACAACGCGCCCGCCACATTGGTCCCGACCCAGAAAGCTTCTTCGCCGACGCCGCTTATGGGTAAGGGTTTGCTAGCTTCTTTCTCCGCTTCTTCTTCTCCTCTATCTTTTTCTTCGAAGGCTTTCTCCCAATAGTTCTTCACGACGTTAGACCTCGAACCTTTCTGAGCGGCCTGGATCACTTGAAGGTGTACGGAAAGGTTCTTCGAAGCGTCGACAACCGCGTAATAACATTGGGAAATGGCGAGGGCGCCGCCCGACTGGTTGCTTGGAACGAGCGATTGCACCGGCGCTCCCTGCAAGGAGGCGATTTCTAACTTATCAATCAGTGTGCACGCGTCCAGGAGCCCGGCACTCGACCTGAAGCCTGCTGACCGTTGCAACTTCGCCGCACCATTCACATTTGTCGGCTTCGAGGAGTAGGGAGACGTCATCTGCGGGGCGTTAACTGGCGCTGAATTCTGAGCGAGCGCGGATTTGGAACCCGAGCCGCTGGGCCATAGGAAGAGACAAATAATTAGGCAGGTACTAACTTTGAAAAGCTTCGCGTTCCCCTTCTTGACTTGCAGAGTTGAGCAGCCACCCACGTGCTTCTTATTTCGGCGCGCCAACTCGTCGGCGATGTCGACATAAAGCGCGCAGTCTTTGCAGCGGCAGTCGAGTTCATGTGTATTCACGACTCCGCCCATTAACTGAAGCAGCTTATCCAGCTCTCTTATCTCCTCTTCCGAGAGTGGCGGAATTTTTTGTTGAGTACTCATCGGAATCAAACTCCTTCACCGCGAAACGAAGATATTGCGCTTCCCTTTGACCGGTGAATCCTTATCCGCGTCAAAGCCACGCGGCGGTAAACTGTCCGCCGCGTGGCCGATGTGAATGATTGTTAGGCGCCGCACGAAAAGGCTTCTACTTCGACAATGCGGCTGTAGTTGTTTCGGGCGTTGTTGACCACCACGCGAATCTTTGTCGTAGTAATGTCAGCGAAGGAAAACACGCGCATGGCCTTATCGTTGCCCGTTACGCTGCCACCCGGCACTGTCACCCAAGCTGAACCGTTCCAGTACTGCACGTCGAAATCGAGGATGCCCTCCCCGGTTGCCGGCGTAGTCAGGGTTGGTTCGCCCGCCGTGGTCCAATTATTTTGCAGGGTGAAGACGCGGATCTCGTTGACCGTCTTCGCCCCACTGAAATCGACTTCGAGCGAGTCGGGGAAAACACCGCGAGTGCCGTCGTTCCAACCACCGCTGGGGGTTCCCCAGGTTGCTCCGGTGCGGTCACCGTTAATTGCGGCCGCAGCCGGGAAATTTCCGTTGGCTTGACTGGAAGCCGAGGCCGTAGCCCCAGCCGCGGTCGCCGCTACGTTCGTGGGGCTGCATGACGAGAAGACTTCAAGCTCAGTCGCCCGCACGATTGCCCCACTCGCCGAAGCCGAGCAGTCAGAGTTATTGAACGGATCATCGTCTTGATCGCCGGCGAACTTCGCCTGCCCGGTGCATTGCGTGGTCAGCACGCGAAGCTGCACGTGAGTCGCCAGCGCCGGTGTGGTAAGCGTAAAGCTTCTCAAGTTCAGGTTCGGCTGTAGCGGTCGCGGAACGTCACCTGGGAACGCATCATCCGCACTCGTGAATGCCACGTTTGTAAAGTCCGTGACGGGGTTCGCGCAGATTCCATTGCAGGTTCGAATTTCAAACTTGCGCAGAGCGGTAAAACGTCCGGCGTTAGTTGGGCCGGCGGCTGCGCTGACGTTGACGCTGGTGACCATCACCGGAGTGCTGCCTGCCAAATCAACCGTCATTGATTTACCGGCGACAGGAGCAACGGTGCCGAGCCTGGCTCCCGTGTCTTCCGTGTCGTCAATGAGGTTGTTCTTAGCAGCGATGTCAGCAGGATCGGTAGCTGTAGTGGTAACAGTCGCACCCTTCGTCAACGACGCTCGATTTGTCTGCATCGAGAACGAAACGGTAGCCACCTGATTGGCCGTGAAAGTGCGGGTAAACCGCTGGACACCGTAGCCCGGCGCTTGAACGATCAAATCGTAGTTGCCGGGAATGAATTTCGCCGTCGCTGAAAGCCCGGTGGCCGGATCAGTATCGGCGATTGCCCTCGTACGGGTTTGGAACTTGCCAACAATAATCTTGGCGTTGGTAATGGCCGCGTTGCCTTCATCCTGCGCTACTGCGGCAAAGGTGATGGTGGCTTCGTTGGTTTCCACCGGGGAATCAAAGTTTGGTGTTGGCGGATCGGCAGCAACAGCATTGCTACCCATTCCGCGTTTAGCGAAAGCGCGCCATATCTCCACCTGGTTGGCGCCGCCAAATCTGGCTACGTCCGCCGCCAGCATGGCGTCACGAGCGATTAACATGTCTGTTGCGCCGGGCTGAAGCAGGAAGGCGTCGAACATCAATTGAATCCAACGGCGGTTGCCCGGACAGGTTTCAGGAGCCCGCCCGCCTTGGGCGCAGGCCTTCTGCAACACCATGTCCGTGTATGGATACTGCGCGTTGTACTTATCAACCAAGGCCTGCCGGACTTCCCAGTTGACGGCATTCCAAACTTCGCCGTCGGAGTGGACCTCGGCTCCCGGCGTGTCGTAGCCGACGTTGCCGTAATTGAGCGGATTGATCGCCAGCGAGTAATTACGAATGGCGACTTTCTTGTTCTGCGTCGCATAGATTCCAACCGCTGTCGGATCTTCGTCACTGGTAGGAACAAAGCCGTTCGCCCACAGGTATTCCGCGGCGTCGAGGTCGCTCCAACTTTCACCCATGGCGCCGCCTTGAGCGCCTGAGATGCCGGTATCCGGGCCGCCAACCATGCGGTTCGAAATCGCGTGCGTGTACTCATGGCCGACAATACCGACGTCCATATCCCCATCGACGCACGGGCTGTACAAGGCTGCTGCGATGGGCTGGAAGAGATACTGGTTTGTGATACCGGGCGTGCCGTCTTGCAAGGTGATCTGGTTGGCATTATCACGCCCCAGATAC
>JANLYZ010000119.1:0-4107 GCA_031365905.1 Chloracidobacterium sp.
GTCAAAAGCGTTTACCGCAGCAGCTGCCGCATCGAATATGGCAGTCTGTTGATTGGGCCTTGCCGGAAATCGAAACGCATCACTGGCTGTGGCCGTGTCTCTTCCAAAGGGCGCGACCAGCGCCGGCTTAGACGCAAAACGAATAATCGCTATTTGGGATCTTTCACCAAAGCGAGCAAACAAGGCCAGAGCTGCTTCGCGCTGCGCGGAAACGATCTCGCGCAAACTGCCGGATTCATCGAGTGCAAAAACAAGCGCAACGCGATCGGCACCGGGATAGAGAAACAGGCCGGCGGTTACTTGATCGTCGTCTTTCAATGTGAGGTCGCGTGAGGTTAAAGCGGCCGCCGGTGGTCGGCGTTTATCTTTAACGCGGATCGGGTAGACGAGGAGGTCGGTGCTGACTTTCACTACCTCGTCGTCGCTTGTTCCTTCCTGAGCGTGAAGCTTGAGTGGAAACAGCGCAAATAAAAAGACCGCGAGGCCGACCACTGACAGCCACGCGGAGCACACAAATACACCATTTCTGATCTGTAGGAGTAGTTTTGACCTTTCGGGGGGCAGGAGCATGCAGCCAGTCGGACCTAAGTAAAGAAGCGGCCGAAAAGCAAAATGGTCAGAATTACAATTATCGTGATGACGATGATCTTGACTAAACTCATGACTGATCCCTCAGAGTTAGGGAGACAAAAAGGACGAGAGCGGTCAGTATTCTAGAATTAAGGCCGCGCGCTGTCAATGAATCGAGAGGCAAGCAATTAGAATTCGGCGCTAAAGTTAGGGCTCGAGTTAGGCGCGCAAAAACAACCGAGTTGTCGGGCCCGACTCCGAACCGGCTGAATTTCATTCAGATTTTTCTGTTGTGTGGCTATGTTAGAGTCGAGAGCAATAGAACCCATGATGCCTGTCAGCACGATCAAACATCTCTCTGAAGGCAGTCCGCTGCCAGAACACCTGCCGCAGCGGATGCTTGCGTTCGACGCCCTGCGACGGTTGTTCCGGGTTTGGGCGGTTATCAATGTTTGCGCGCTAGTAACTTTCGCAACGCTGGCCAAAGTCAACGCGCAGACACTCAACGCGCGAATCAGTGTTACGTCCGTCGTCCCAGCAAGGCTCAGAATTGATTTACGTTTGCCGTTCGCCACGAATGCGTTGTCGTTTCGAAACACTTACGGGAGCGTGCTCGGACTCGGTGAACGGATTCAGACAGTTGAAGGGATCACGAATAATGGTAAGCGGGTGCCGGCGCAGAAGCTCGCGCCGGGTGAATTCCAATCTGAGGAAAAGCTTGCGCATTTTAGTTATGAAGTGGACCTTGACGGCCCGCTGCGGCCGGGTGATCTGTCACACGTCTCGTCGCTCAATTCCGAGCGCGGAGTGTTGATGCTCGCGGACTTGTTGCCGCAAGCGACCAGGAATTCGAGCGTTTCCACTTCTGCGGCGGTGAGTATTGATACTCCGAGCTCCTGGACTGTCGCGTCCAATGTAGCGCAAGAAGGTTCTCAGTTTTCAACCGACGATCCGGAAACGGCCGTGTTTTTGATTGGACCTTCTCTGCATGAAAAGCGTCAGCAGAACGGCGCGGCCAACTTCCTATTGGTTGCATCTGGCAAGTGGTCGTTCTCGGACAAAGATGCGACGAAGATTGCTGGAAGGATACTTGAAGAGTATTCGCGGGTTACTAAGTTCGCGCTCAAGCGCAATGCGGTTCTAATGGTTGTTCCTTATCCGGGCGAAGCTGGTCCTGATAGTTGGACCGCGGAAACGCGAGGGAACGTAGTTGTCTTAGTGTTAGGTCGCAAGGCCAGCGGCAAACGGGTTCTGTCGCGGCTCGGAATCGTGCTTGGCCACGAACTGTTTCACCTTTGGGTGCCAAACTCCCTGAAGCTTGCGGGCGAGTACGATTGGTTTTTTGAGGGCTTTACACTCTACCAGGCGCTACGGACGGATCTTCGGCTCGGCTTGATCTCCTTCAATGACTACCTGGAGACCATCGCGCGCGTTTATGATTCGTATCTGGCAGCCAAGGACCGCGATAGTTTGTCCTTAATTGAGGCATCGGAGCGACGTTGGACGACGTCAGCTTCGCTGGTGTACGAAAAGGGAATGTTGGTCGCGTTCATTTACGATTTGATGGTTCGGAAATTCACTGACTGTCAATCCTCACTTGACGATGTTTACGCCGCACTGTTTCGGCTCTCAGCGACGGGACAGCGAAACGCGAACGAGACTATAATGAGCGAGCTTAGCGAACGGGAGGAATTGAAAACGTTTGCTAAAGACTACGTGGAGAGGCCCGGTATTATCGACCTTGATTCCGTGGTCTCCGCCTATGGCATACAAGTGCGGCGCGGAAGTTCTGGAACGACATTGACGGTGACTCGGAACCTCGATAAGACTCAGCAAAGACTTCTCGGCTGTGTTAGTTACCGAAGATAGTTCATCCGTAGCCCCGTCTGATTTGAAAGCTGATGATGCATATTAAGTTGGGCAGTTCTGTTTACAGGGGTTTGCTAATTCTGTGCGCCATAGGAATGGTGCAGGGTTGCAAAACACTCGCCAAGCCAAACAACACCGGCGTTGTGGTCGCTCGTCGCGCTCAGATCCGCAGTTCGACCGCAGTTGTTGCGGCCGATTTGTTGGAAGTAGATCGCGGCGATTCGATTGACATCCTGGACTTCCAGGACGTGCAGGACCCCAGCGACAACTCCAAGAAAGAGCGCTGGCTGCGCGTGCAGGCACACGACGAAGACAGCACTGAAGGCTGGATCGAGTCGCGGAATGTGATGCCTGACGAAGTCCTGCAGGCCTCCATAAAACTCGGGGAAGAAGACAAAAGTATTCCGGCGCAGGGGACTGGGCAGCTGCGCGCCAGTTCAAATCTGCGACTCAGTCCGGATCGTAGTGGCAACGAAAACATTATGATGAGGCTGGATAGCGGCTCGAGTTTTGAGATCGTTAGTTGGAAGCGAGTGCCAAAACCAAAGTCATCGGAGGTAATTGAGAGCGACGTTGCGCCAAAGGCCGGCAGTGCACAGCCCGGAAATGTTCGCGGCAACAAGGAGAACCAGGATGAGGACCAGCCGGAAGAAACGAATGAGGTCTGGTACAAGGTTCGTTTAGCTTCGCTGGCTTCGCCCGCCCCTGCTGGTTGGATTTACGGGAAGCAGGTTGAGCTTACGGTGCCGAGCGATATCATTTTTTATCGCACCGGGCGTGAGTTTGTAGCGTGGCAAAGGCTCGATGCTGACTCGTCGAGTGAAGCGGATGGATCTAAAGGAAAAGACGTTGCTAAGGAAGCAAAGCCCGGAAGTTGGGTCATTCTCGAAAAGAGCAGTTCCGATCAACCGCACGTGATCGGTGAGCCAGACTTCGATCGCATATACGTGCTGGGATACGACAAGCGTGATCAGGAACACTACACTGCTTATCGCAGTCCCGACTTGAAAGGCTATTTGCCCTGCCGAGTGGAAGGTGGCCGTGACAACAAGACCTTCACGATTCGGGTGCAGGACGACAGCGGACAAGTGAGCGACGTTCAATACAGCATCTACAAGGACAGTCGAGGCTATCTCAAGGTGAACGCGCCGAACGCGGTAAACAAAGAAAAGGACAAGGAAAAGAAGAAGAAGTAGCTGTGTGGCTATTGCGCGGCGGTTTCGAATCTTAAGTTGCGTTTACGTGAATCAAGTATCCCCATCGCTGCGTCCGGTAATCGTCGGTGTTGGAGGTTTCACTTCCGAAGTCGGCAAGACTACGTTGCTGTGCGATCTGCTGCGTGCCTTTCCTGCTTGGGAAGCGATAAAGACGACGCGTGGTCACTATCGTTCTTGCGGAAAAGATCCACACGCTTGTTGTGTGAGCGATCTGCTCGAGGATGAAGCAGTGATCCGATCTGGACGAGAGCTAACTTATTCGCCGGGGAAGGACACCGGGCGTTACTGGGACTCAGGCGCATCGAACGTCCATTGGGTGATCGCAACTGATGGGCAGGTCGAGGCGGGGATTAAGCAAGCTCTCGGCCGCGTCGAAGCACCGGGAGTTTTCATTGAGGGCAATAGTTTTACGAAGTTCGTTGAGCCGGATTACTTTGTCATGGTGGTGCGT
>JANLYZ010000132.1:0-1870 GCA_031365905.1 Chloracidobacterium sp.
TCGTCACGCGATGGCTCCGTCATTCGATGTGCGGTGGTGGCTCTGCCTCACCGCATTGGTAATGGTTTGGGCGGGGCTATGCCCCGGCTTGGGGCGCAGCCCCGAGGAGCATGAACGTTTGTTTTCGGAAGGTCAGAGACCTTCCGCACATCGGACGGCAAAGCCGTTTCAAACCTCGCAAAGCGATGCCCCCTCGGTTATCAAAGTCGAACCACCTACTTGGTGGGCCAGTCACACGATCAATCCAGTGAGACTGCTGGTGCGCGGACAAAATCTGAGCGGCGCTCGTGTTCATTCCAATAATCCCGCGCTGCAAATTTCTGAAGTGCGTGTTAACTCGCGCGGCACTTATCTTTTCGTAAGTGTAACTATCAATCCCAAAGCGCGCCCGGGTTCGTATCCGTTGAAACTAACCACGTCGCAGGGCACCACGACGATTCCATTCACGATTGCCGCGCCACTTCCCGCCAGCACACACTTCCAGGGAATTACCACGAACGATGTCATCTATCTGATCATGCCTGATCGTTTCGCGGATGGTGACGGGTCAAACAACGCCCCGGCGAATTCTCCAGCGGCCGCTAATGATCGCAAGAACGCGCGTGCGTATCATGGCGGCGACCTGCGTGGTGTGATCAATCACCTTCCTTACCTTAAAGACTTGGGCGTGACAGCGCTTTGGCTGACTCCCTGGTACGACAACTGGAACGGAGTGAACAACTGCGACAAGCCCTGGTGTCCCAGTACCTACTATCACGGCTACCACGCGATCGATTATTACGCGGTTGAAGATCACTTTGGCGACCTGGCGACGCTGCGCGAGTTGGTCGAGAAGGCGCACGCATTGGGCCTCCGGATTATTCAGGATCAGGTAGCCAATCACGTCGGCTCGCGTCATCCCTGGGTCACAGATCCGCCGCTCGACGACTGGTTTCACGGAACACTTGCGCACCACGACGTCAACCATTTCAAAAACAGCACGCTGCTTTCTCCGCACGCGAACGGGCAGGAATTTCGCAACACGCTCGATGGCTGGTTCAGCGACGACCTGCCGGATATGAACCAGGAAGAACCGGAAGTGGCGCGCTACGAAATACAAAACTCGCTTTGGTGGATCGGTACAACCGGGCTGGACGGGATTCGTCAGGACACGATTCAATACATGCCGCGCAGTTTCATTCGCGATCTCTCAAATGCGCTGCATCGTCAGTATCCCAGGATGTGGATGGTGGGAGAAGTGTTCGAGCGCAACGACGCGGCCCAAACTGCTTTCTTCATTGGGGGCCACACCGGCTGGGACGGAATTGATACGAAGCTCGATTCGGTTTTTGATTTCCCGCTTTGGAACACGTCGCTGCTGGCTTTCACCAACAAAGTTCCCATGCGAGCGCTGCGCGATCAGTTGAAAAATGATGCGCTCTATACTGATCCAGCGAAGCTGACGATGTTTGCCAACAACCACGACACCGTGCGTTTCATGTCTCTGGAAGGCGCTACGCTCGAAGGCGCAATGATGCACGTTGCGTTCACTCTCAGCGTTCGCGGTGTCGCCGAACTTTACTATGGCGAAGAGATCGCCATGGAAGGGAAAGAGGATCCAGACGACCGCCGCGATTTTCCCGGCGGCTTCCCCGCCGACCCTCGCAATGCTTTTGTCGCCGCGGAACGCAGACCAAAAGAGCAGAAAATGTTTGAGTGGACGCGCGCGTGGCTTAGTCTGCGAGCTGAGCATTCGGCGCTGAGAGATGGCAAGTTGATCGATCTGTTTTATGACGACGACGCCTATGTGTTTGCGCGGCAGGATAAAAACGAGACGGTGATTGTCGCCTTCAATCGCCTGGGTCAGGAGAAGAACGTCACGATACCGGCG
>JANLYZ010000135.1:0-4139 GCA_031365905.1 Chloracidobacterium sp.
TCATCACCGTGCGAAACGCGGAAACGAACGCGTCCATTTGCGGTCGGGTGCCGATGGTTACGCGCATAAAGTTTGGCAGCGCCGGGAAGAGCCGGCCCACCTCCACGTTGCGCGCCCGCATTGCCGCAATCATCGGTTTCACTTCGCGGCGTAGGTCAATCATCAGGAAGTTCGCATGAGAGGGAATGTATTTGAGTCCCAACTTGTCCAGCTCCGCATAGACAAACTGCTTCACCTCGCTGTTGCGCCGGCGGCCCTCCTCCACTTGTGCGGCATCTTGAAGACTCGCCGTCGCGGCAGCCAGCGCCATGATGTTCAGGCTGTCCCAGGTTTGCTGTTCGCGCATTTGTTTTATCAGCTCCGGACGTGCGACTGAGTAGCCGCAACGCAAACCGGCCATTCCGTAGATTTTGGAAAACGTGCGCGCGACGATCAGGTTCGGATACTGATTCACGAGCGGGATAACGCTCTCGTAATCATTCGATTCAACGTAGTGGTGATAAGCCTCGTCGATGAGTACCATCGTCTTGGTCGGGACCTTCGCGAGAAACGCCCTTATCTGATCTTTTGGGGTAATGCTCGCAGTCGGATTGTTGGGGTTGCAGATGTAGACCAGGCCGGCGTCCCCCGTCGCAGCCAACATCTTCGCTAAATCGTGGCCGTAGTCCGAAGTGAGATCTATTTTTACAACGTTAGCTCGCGCGGTGTGGGCATGCGCCAGAATGGCTTCGAAGGTTGGGTTGCCTACCACGAGCTTTTTGCCGGGTGCCGTAAAAGCTGCGGCAGCGACTTTCAGTATTTCACCTGAGCCGTTGCCAAGCAGAATCTGAGCGGCGGGAACGTTATTGAGTTTTGCCAAAGCATCAACGAGCAAACCTTCATGATCGTCTGGGTAACGCCAAGCGAGACTGAAGGCGTCAGTCATCGCCTTCACCGCCATGGATGATGGGCCGTATGGGTTCTCATTCGAGCTTAGACGCACCAGGGTTGAAGCATTCGCTCGGTTACTCACGAGACGCAATGCTGGTGTTGAGAACCCGAGCGATGGGTTTAGGGCCGCGTATGCAGCGCCGGTGCCGAGTGTCTTCGCGAATCCACGACGGGAAAGTGGTGTGCTCATGGTTTCTCCTTTAAGGTCTCGAAGAGCTTATCGAAATTCACTTACTCTCTGTGCCTCATTTGTGCGCTCTGTGTCTCCGGTGAATGGTTTTCCGAGATGGCCGACCACCGAGACACAGAGAGCGCAGAGGTTGCAGTTGCACAGAGAGTTCTAATTTTTTCTGATATGCCCTTCATTTGGTTGGCGTTTGGTTCAGTTCGTAAAAACTGAGTGCGGAATCACCCTGCTTGAGTATTCGGCTGCGGATTATACTCCCCGTTTCCGCTTTCAACTCATTTTTGTGATGGTGTTCGATGATGAACAACCCGTTTTCAGATAAGAGACTCGCCGTCTGCGCGCCAAACGTATCGAGAACCGGTGAATAGTTTGTTGAGTAAGGCGGATCGAAGAAGACTATGTCCCAGGGCTTGCCGGAGTCGGGCTGTTTCGAGACAAAGCGACGCAAGTAGACGTTCGCTTCTTCCTGAATTACCTGGCTTTCGCTTCGCTCAACCCGGCAAAGCTCAAGATTTGACTTGATCAGATCGCACATCGCACGCGAGTTGTCCACGAACGTAACGTGTGCGGCGCCTCGCGATAGCGCTTCGATCCCGATTGCGCCTGAGCCGGCACAAAGATCAAGAAAGCGAGTGTTCTGGATTCGGGGGGCGATGATGTTGAAGAGCGTCTCGCGCAGACGATCCGACGTGGGCCGCACTTCACGCGAAGGTGGGCTCTTCAGATTTCGGCCACGATATTTTCCGGCGATGATTCTCACGGTTGGTTTGCACAGAAGACTATCCACAGATTACGCAGATTACACAGATTTCAAAAAACAAAAGACCAGTGGGCAAGGGTTCAATATTCTAAAGGGAGCGCTCTAACTTCTCCGCTTGAATCTGTGTAATCTGCGTAATCTGCGGATTTGTATTTATCCCACCGCAGCGAGGCCGAAGCGCGCGTCAGACTTAACGCGTTCAATCAGTTTCGCAGTCTCAGCCGACTTCTCGCCTTTCGCCAGATAAAAATCCGCTTCCTTGCGCGCGCCTTCGATGAACTGCTGGTCGCGAACGAGGTTGGCGACGCGGAATTCCGGCAACCCTGACTGGCGCGTACCTAGCAACTCCCCCGGACCGCGCAGCTCCAGGTCTTTTTCCGCGATGACAAAACCGTCGTTGGTTTTCGCCATGATGCCGAGCCGCTCGACGGCAACCACCGTCTGTTTGTCTGACGTTAACAAAACGCAGTAGCTCTTTTCCGCGCCGCGACCGACGCGTCCGCGCAATTGGTGAAGCTGCGAAAGTCCAAACCGTTCCGCGTGTTCGACGATCATTACCGACGCGTTGGGAACATCAACGCCAACTTCGATCACGGTAGTGGACACAAGTATTTGAATTTCGCCCGCGACAAAGCGGCGCATCGCTTCTTCTTTGTCCGCTGATTTCATCTTGCCATGCACGAGTCCGACAGAAACTTTCGGAAAGACTTTATCGCGCAGATATTCAAATCTTTGCGTGGCGTCTTTCAAGTCCATCTTCTCTGATTCTTCAACGAGCGGATAAACCACATAGACTTGCCGACCGGCTGCCACTTCAGTCGCAATCAACTGTTTAACTTCAGGCCGCTGCTCTTCACCAAACACGCGCGTTTCAATCGGCGTTCTGCCGGGCGGCATTTCGTCGATAATAGAAACATCCAGATCACCGTAAATCGTCATGGTGAGCGAACGCGGGATGGGGGTCGCGGTCATCACCAGTACGTCGGGATTGAAACCACGCGCGCGCAACTCAGCGCGCTGCATAACACCAAAGCGATGTTGTTCATCAATCACAGCGAGGCCAAGATTCTTAAACGAGACAGACTCTTGAATGATGGCGTGCGTGCCGATGCAGGCATGAATGTCGCCCGCGGCCAGCTCGACTTGAAGTTTTCTCTTTTCGGCAGCCCGCAAAGATCCGGTTAACAGTTCGACGCGGTAGGGCGACTTGGCGAGTAGTCGCTTGATATTGCGCGCATGTTGTTCGGCAAGGATTTCAGTCGGCGCCATCAGCGCGGTTTGATAACCATTTTCCATCGTCGCGAGCATCGCGATTAGCGCCACGATCGTTTTGCCGCTGCCCACATCGCCTTGCAACAGACGATTCATCGGCGCATCCGATTTCAAGTCCTTGAATATTTCTTTGACTACGCGGCGCTGCGCCTCGGTTAATTTAAACGGCAGTACGGAGCCAATCCGCAGCTTGGTCGCCTGATCGAGTTTGATCGTCGTTCCCTTTGCCTCTTTTACGCGCCGGCCGCGTTTCAAGCTAATGCCGAGCGCAACCCAGAAGAAGTCTTCGAAGATGAGCCGCAAGTGCGCCGGACTGCGCGCCTCGTCGTAAAGCGAGAGCGGAACTTCTTCCGGGGGAAAATGAATGTGGCGCAGAGCTTGGGAACGATTGATGAGTTTTCTTCGGCACCGTAATTCTTCCGGGAGGGTTTCCGGAATCGCGGAGTCGGGTAGCAGAGCGAGGACGGCGTGCATGATCTCGCGCACCCGTTTTGAACTAAACTCGCCGAGCTTGCGATAGACGGGAACGCGGCGACCGCTATGAATCATCGCGAGCGCGGGATCGTCGCTGCTGTCGACCGCGTCGAGTTCGATCCCTTTGCGTGTTTTCGTTTCCGGTTCTGTTGTCGCCGTCTCTGTCTGTCCAGTTGTCGCGGGCAGCATTTCGAGTTCATCGGCAGGTTTGTTCAGTTTCAGTGAAAAGGTCGCGCGGCGCTTGTCCCAGTCCCAGCGGCCAAAGGTGATGAAGCGCGCGCCGCGTGTGAATCGCTTGGTATAGTAACTAATGATGTCGTGCGCGTGCGTTCCGGAAACGAACCACCAGACGACGATGGGCCTGCCGGTCCTTTCCGGATCCGTAGCAGTGACTTCAAAAATGAAAAGACTTGAACGTCCCAGCGAGCGCCGGTTCTTTACCTGAAAAGCACCGGCGATCTTGACGACCAGTTCCAGCGATGCCTCCATCCCATCAGTCAGATCGCTGATGTGCGC
>JANLYZ010000137.1:0-12135 GCA_031365905.1 Chloracidobacterium sp.
CCCGAACGTGATCGTGCTGCCGCCCGCCCGAGGTAGTAACTAATCCGGCGGGGGTTCATTGAGATCGCCGCGTTGTAATCGCCGAGTGCTCCGCTAGCGTCGTCCGACATTAGCTTGAGTTGCGCCCGAAAACCATAGACTTCGTCGGACCGGTAGCCTCGGGCAATTGCATTATCAAAGTCGCTCAAGGCGCCGCTGGGGTTATCGGTGAACAGGCGCAGACGTCCCCGGTCTGCGTAAGCCTGCGCCATTTCCGGATCAATTAACAACGCCTTGTCGAGGTCTGTCAGTGCCGGCGGCAACTGGCCTTTCAGCATTTGAAGCCGGCTGCGCTTAACATAGGCCTCCGCAAAATCAGGTTTCACAGCGATCGCTTTGTCTAACTCCGCGATGGCTCCATCAAGATCGCGATTCATCAGGCGTTCCTGACTTTTCTTGACGTAGCTCTCCGCAGAGCGTTGAGCGAAAGCGGTCTGGCAAATGAAAAGGACGGCGAGGCAGCAGACCATGATTGAGGTTTTGTTCTTCATTGCGGCTCCTCAGTGCGTAGGGTTTGGTGATACGTTACCAACATCGTCGATTTTAGGCCAGAAAAACTGTTTACTTAAGGAAAACTAGGTAACCAAGATTTAATCGAGAAGGTGATGTAATGCTCCGCTCAATTCATCGTACTGAAACCGGTAACCGCCTGACTTCAGCCGCTCCGGTCCGACGCGCTGGCCGCCGAGCAGCAATGCCTCCCCCATTTCGCCGAAGAGCAGCTTGATTCCGAAAGCTGGAATCGGAAACAGCGTGGGGCGCGAAAGGACTTTGCCGAGCGTCTTCGTAAACTCCGCATTCGTGACGGGATTCGGGGCGACGAAATTTACCGGGCCCTTAAGCGAATCGTTCGCTAGCGCGAACTTGATCCCATCGACCACGTCGTCAAGTGCAATCCAGCTCATCCACTGCTTACCGCTACCAATCTTTCCGCCAACACCCATCCGAAATGGCGGCAGCATCTTCTTCAGCGCGCCGCCCTCTGTGTCGAGAATGACGCCGAAGCGCGCGTTGACTACACGAATTCCCTTCTCTGTTGCCAACGCCGTCGCCTTCTCCCATTCGACACAAACGTCAGATAGGAAATCATTCCCGGGCGCGCTGGCTTCAGTTAGAAGTTCGTCGCCGCGATTTCCGTAGTAACCGATTGCCGAAGCGCAGATGAAAGTCTTCGGTGGGACAGTCAAATTTGCCAGCGCGTCGCCAAGTAATTTCGTTCCCTTCACCCGGCTCTCGCGGATGCGACGTTTCTTATCGTCCGTCCAACGTCCCTCAGCAATGCTTTCGCCGGCAAGACTGACAACGGCATCGAAACCTTCAATCCGCGCCAGGGCTATGCTATATCGATCGGGACTCCACTCGATCTCGGAGGAGGAGTTTGGGTAATGCCGGACCAAACGAGAAATCTCGTGCCCCTCGTCCTCCAACCGCTTGATCAGTGCGCTTCCAACCAGACCATGAGACCCACTTACGAGAATCTTCATTGCTCAACACATCCCCCGAGTTTCTAAGGTTTGCACATGAACGTTACCATATTCGCGCGCAAAGTAAGCATTACTGAAGTGCTGGAGCCACGCGCTCAAACTCTTGCAAAATCTCTTGCGTTCGCACGTGATAGTCCTATAATGCTCGCGTTTTCGACAGACTAGACAGCTAGGGCCCGTTTCTCGCGCAAAGTTCCCATCGTCGGCGTAGCCGTTTTTCAGTTACTTACTGGTCCACTCGACGCATTTCGGCCCGGTCTTCTGCTGATTTCTCAAGCACCATAGAGCAGCCGACATCGGCCGTTCGCACTCACGACCGCCACGGAGGTAAAAGACGTGTCAGATTCTTTTCCAGGTAAGTCTGAGGACGCTTCTCGCTCAAACAACCCGCCGCAAGTACCCAACGATAGGGCACGCGCGGAGGAGACCTGTCTCGAAGGCATCGTCCCTGATTACGCGTCGTTGTTTTTTGACCATCTCCACAGTGAGTATCTGATTCTCAAATCCGCCATCGCCAATCAGAACCTTATAGCCCTACTTGATGGCATACACGCCAAGCGAGTGAAATGCGATCTGACGTGGAGTGATATTTACACCTTCGACTTGGCATTGCTCAATGTGCGACCTCTTGAGAATCTCATCCGCAAGGCCTATGACGCTCGAGCCAAATATCGCAGCATCGCGGGCCAGAAAGAATATGACGAATACCTGGCCTCGAAGCCACCAGACCTGACGTCAATTCTCATTGCGCCAGAGACACCGGCTGCGAACCAATCTGCGCCAGCGGGTGGAAATGCAACTGAAACGCCGGAGCCGGTGGTTGAATCGAGCTCACCGCCTGCTCCATTGGAAACGTCCCCTTCTGTCAGCGGAATTGCGAACCTGGATGCGTCTGAAGCGCCCGCGCCGATTGATGAGGCAAGCACAGCGGCGCCGGAGGCCAAGCCTGCGACGCTCTCCACGTCAAGCGAAATCGTCCTACGCGTCTTGCGCGCGGACATCAGCTACTTGCTGAACAAGTTCTACTTGTATTATGCGATGCTTCCCATGCGCGAAAGTCTGCGCGAAAATCTTACTGCCAGAGCGGTGCATCTGACGAAATGGATTCTGGTGATCATTATAGGTCTGATCGTTGCCAGCTTTGGCGGGACCTTGTTCCTGGAGAGGTTCACTAAGTTTGATCTCCGGGGCGCTTTCGGCCTCACCGTTGGATCTGTCGCCTTCGCTGGAATCGTCGGCGGATGTGTAAGTATGTTACAACGGATTCAGAGCACTCCCAGCGAGGGCGATGCGCTCTTCAATCTTGCGTCCCTTACGAATGGCTGGCGAGGACTGTCGCTTTCACCTCTCTACGGCGGAATTTTTGCCTCGCTGCTTTTCATCCTGTTTGCGGCGGGAATCCTGGAAGGATCGGTGTTTCCCAAAATCAACACGCCGGGCAAACTACTGGCGCCACGTGTCGAGCAAACTGCTGCGCCAACTGTGCCGCCTCAGGAAGTTCAGCAAACGCAGCCCACTCAGCAAGCGCAACCGACCGGGGTTGCCCCGGCTAATCCCACACCGACTCCTCCCTCTGAAACGCAAAAGCTGGGAATTTTGCAGGTCACAGAATTTCTAAAACAGACCGGTCCCACGGACGGAGTCTCGTTCGCATTGCTCATCGTCTGGTCTTTCATCGCCGGATTCGCGGAGCGCTTTGTTCCTGACACCCTCAATCGTTTGGTTGCCAAGAACGAAGCGATTCAAGGGACAAATAGTTAACGCGCAGGCCCTGGAGCGAGTGGCGGTTCGTACACCGTAACGCGCTAACGCCATTCGTTTCAGGTTTCCGCGCTTCAGAAGAGCTTACAAAAATTCTTGTTAAGAGGAACGATCGCCACTTGCCGCAACAACCTTGTCTTTCACCTGGAAACTCGTAGAATCCCTCCGTCCCAATAAGTACACCCGCTTCGTTTGTCTTTTTTGCGTTCTCGCTCTGGCAGGCTTCCGCTGGCTTTCTGGACAAACGCAAACTCCAACTTTGGTGACGGATGGTTAATCCGTTTTAGCCTCCAGATAGCAAATGCAGACCAATCGGATGCTTCGTCATAGAACTCTCCTCTTTGTATTTCTGGCGGCCGCGGCGTTATGCGTCGCGGTTTGGCAGAGTGCGCGCATGCAGACCCCACTGCGCCGAATAACGAACACTACCGAAGAAGGTATCAGTATTAACCCGTCAATCAGTGGCGACGGCAGTTTCGTGGCGTTTGAGTCAACGGAAGACATAGCCGGCGCCGGCGGTAACGAGAGTTTTCACGCCCTCCGGTCCAACGTTGCTTTTGATCCGGCGACCTTCTCAGAAATGGCTGCGGCGCGCGCGCCTACCGCCGCCGTTTCGCAGGACGGATCGCGCACCGCCTTCGCCTCGAAGGACGATCCGTTGGGAACTAACGGCGATGCGAATTCCGAAATATTTTTTTATGATGGCGCCCGAATGATTCAGATCACCAACACTTTGCCCGGCGACATCTCAAACCGGATCGTTAACGGAAATTTTCAGCCTTCGATTTCCGACGACGGTCGTTTCATCGCCTTCTCTTCGAATCGCGATCTCGCAAGCCAAAACGCTGACGGCAATCTGGAAATCTTCGTTTACGATTCGGTAGCGCTCACCTTTACTCAGCTTACCAATTCATCGGGAATCGTTGGCGCGAGCGACGCGAAGATTAGCGGCAACGGGGCGCACGTCGCTTACATTCGTGATAACGGCGCAACCGCCAGTGGCAATCGCGATCTAGTACTGCAAAACCGCGTCGGCAATCCGTCTCTCCGGATACTCGCCTCAGGCGCACCTTTGCTGGCGATGACGTATGGCCGCGCAATTAGCGATGACGGAGCACGTGTCGTTTGGTCGGCGCAGACGGCAACCAACACGACGCAGGTCTTTCTCTTCGATGGACGGAACGAAAACACCACGCGACAGATCACCGCACTCGGCTCGCGCGTCACCGAGGTCCCGCTTCATCCAACGATCAGCGGCGACGGTACCCGCATCGCTTTTGCCGCGCGCCGTAGCGTTGGCGGCACCGGCAGCAATTCCGATGGCAGCGTTGAACTCTACACGTTTGACATTCCCTCAGGAACATTTGGACGCGTCACTAATTTGAACGATTCCGGCGCGACCGCTGACGTAGTTTCTTCATTAAACGACGACGGCTCGGTGGTCGCGTTCAATTTTCCGCGACTGCTTTCCGGTCCGGTATCGCGCGACATCTTTCAGAACGACTCAGAAATTTATCTCAGCGGCACGCCGCCGCGCCCGGCAACCGGAACCATCACTCTCCTGAACCGCGCCTCGATGGGCCACGAACCTGCGACGACGAAAGCCGTCGCGCCTGACAGCATCGCTGCCGCACTCGGCGGCGCGCTCGCGTTCACCACGCAACAGGCTCAACAAAATGCTGATGGGACGTTTCCCACTACGGTTGGCGGCACAACTGTCACCGTCAACAGCCAGCCCGCGCAAATTTTCTTCGTCTCACCCAACGAAGTGCATTTTCATGTTCCCGTCGCGACTGCGCTTGGAACCGCCGAGGTTGTCGTAACTAATTCCGATGGGTTTCAAAGTCGCGGCAACGTAACGACGTTAAGAGCAGCGCCGGGCGTGTTCACCAGAAGCGGTGACGGTCTCGGCGAAGGCATGATCCTGAATGCCGACACGCTTCAACCCGGGCCTTTCGATCCCACGAACGGCAACCTGCGCTTGATTGTTTTTTCGACCGGCGTTCGCAACAGCACTACTGTATCCGTAACCGCCGGTGGTCGTGCGTTAGCGCTCGAATCGATAGTGCGCACACCCACCATGCCCGGCATGGACGAAATTCATGTGCTCGTGCCTGCGGACTTGCGTGGCGTTGGTATTGTTGATTTGGTGGTACGCGCCGACGGGCGCGACAGCAATCCCGCCACCGTCGAGTTTAGCGGCGACGCCCGCCGCGATGTCTTGATAAATGAATTTCTCGCCGACCCGCCGGACGGCCTCGCCGGCGACGCTAATCGCGATGGCGTGCGCGATTCCGTTGATGATGAGTTCATCGAACTCGTAAATACCACCCCTCACGATATCGACATCAGCGCTTATCGAATCTTCACGCGCGGCACCGGTTCTGACACGCTGCGCCATATTTTTGTCGCCGGTACATTACTTCGCCCGTGTAGCGCAATCGTGGTCTTTGGCGGTGGCAACGTGAATCCAGCCGATCCCGCGTTTGGCGGTGCGCAGGTCGTAACAGCGTCGACCGGCAGTCTCTCTTTAATCAACTCGAGCGGCGTCATCACGCTTCAGGATCAGGCGGGCACAATTGTTAATCTGGTTTCCTACCGCTCAAACGGAATCAACGCCGACAATAACCAATCAATCACGCGCTCGCCGGACATCACCGGCAACTTCGCACAACACATAGCTGCCAGCGGAGGCGCGCGCGCCTTCAGTCCGGGCACTCAAACCAATGGCGCGGCGTTTTCGTCGTGCACGCCGGCGGTCGCACGCGTCGCAGTTACGCCGTCCGCGGCTAGCGTCGAGGTAGCGGCGCAGCAACAGTTCAGCTCGCGCGCGTTTGACTCAAGCAACAACGAAATTCCCGGCGTAATCTTTTCCTGGCAATCGAGCAATACATCGGTGGCGACGATAGATCAGAACGGACTCGGGACCGGCGTATCGCCTGGCTCAACTGAAATCCGGGCAACCGGTCGTGGCGTAGTGTCACCGCCGGCCATGCTCACCGTGAATCCTGCAACGCCTGTTCTGACCAGCGTCACAATATCGCCAACCACGGCGACGATCGGCGTCGGTGAAACACAGCAGTTCACAGCCCAGGCAAAGGATCAGGGCGGACAAAACATCGGCGGCGTTACGATCACGCTTGCTTCCAACAATACGACGGTGGTTACGGTTGATTCCGTCAGTTCAACGTCACCTTCCGGCTCAGCAACGGCAATCGTGACCGGACACGCCAACGGAACCGCGGAGATTCGCGCGAGCGCCAGCAACGGCAGCACGACCATGACTAGCAGCCCCGCGACGCTCACCGTTGAGCCCGGCCCCGGCCAGTTGCTCATCAGTGAATTTCGCACACGCGGACCAGCCAGCGCGTCTGACGAGTTTGTTGAAATCTATAACCCAACCACGTCGGTTCAGAATATCGGTAGCCTGAAGATTCGCGCGTCGAATGGCAGCGGCACGACCAGCGATCGCGTCACAATCACGGCGGGCACTTCGCTCGGGCCCGGCTGTCATTATCTGGTGGCCAACAGCGCCTCCGGTGGTTACAGCGGTTCGGTCGCCCCAAATCAAACCTACGGAACCGGCATAACTGACGACGGCGGCATCGCGATAACAGGTTCAAACGGCACGCGCATCATTGACGCCGTGGGGATGAGCAGCGGCTCGGCGTACAAAGAAGGTACTGCGCTCGCGGCGCTTGCCGGATCTGCTGATCAAAGTTACGAAAGGAAACCCGGCGGCTCGTTTGGCAATGGCGTGGACACTAACGATAACGCGAGCGACTTTGCGTTAACAACACCAAGCAATCCGCAAAACTTAGCGTCAACTTGTCTCGATACGAGTTCAGCCGATCTCTCAATTGCAAAAGCAGATTCACCTGACCCGGTCACCATCGGCTCAAACGTGACCTACACCTTGACGATAACGAACAACGGTGCGGCGGTGGCCCAGAACCTCGTCGTCACGGACAACTTGCCATCGTCCGTCACCTTCGTCTCCTGCCATTCAACTGGCGGCGGCGTGTGCGATGGCTCTGGAAATAACCGCACTGTATCGTTCACGTCTCTCGCCAGCAGCGCGTCAGCCACGGTGACATTGGTCGCAACGGCCAACGGGCCGGTGGGGTCGACCATCAGCAACCGAGCGACGGTCAGTGCCGCGACGCCCGATGCGAACACGGCAAACAATTCAGCGACCGCGACTACAACCGTTCAAGCGCCACAACCGCTGCTCTCGATCAATGACGTAGCGGTCAGCGAAGGCAACAGTGGCTCAACCACATTCAGCTTCACGGTCAGCCTGGCAGCACCCGCGCCGTCTACCGTCACCTTTGATATTGCCACCCAGGACAACACTGCGACGTCAGGGAGCGGCGATTACGTCGCAAAGAGTTTGACTGGCCAAACGATTCCGACCGGACATCAAACGTACGCGTTTGCTGTCACGGTAAATGGCGACATGCTCGTCGAGTCAAACGAAACGTTCTTCGTAAATGTGACGAATGTTTCGGGAGCGACGGTGTCCGATGGCCAGGGGCAGGGCACGATCACAAATGACGACACCGCGAATTTAGTTATCAGTCAGGTCTACGGCGGCGGGGGCAACACTGGCGCGCAATTCACGAACGACTTCGTGGAAATCTTCAACCGCGGCACCACCACCGTGAACTTTGCGACCACGCCCTATTCCGTTCAGTATGCCGGCGCAACTGCCAGCTTCGGATCGAGCAGAGTTGAGCTAACTTCTGGAACGATGACGCCGGGGCAATATTTCCTGATTCAACTTTCGAGCGGCGGCACAAACGGATTGCCCTTGCCCGCTCCCGATGCAACCGGCAGCATCGCCATGGCTGCAACCGCCGGCAAAGTGGCTTTGGTTTCAGGCACGACCGCGTTAAGCGGAAGCGCGTGTCCGTTGTCCGCCACCGTCGCTGATTTTATCGGCTACGGAGCCACTGCCGATTGCTTCGAAGGATCGGGCCGCGCCCCCGCGCCGAGCAATACGACGGCCGACTTTCGCAAGGCCGGCGGCTGCACAGACTCCAACGACAACGCGGCTGACTTCCTGGTGTCGGCTCCCTTCCCGCGCAACAGTAGTTCGCCGACAAACAATTGCGTTGCCGGCCCGCCTCCGAACCTAACCATCAACGATGTCACAGTTGCTGAAGGCAACAGCGGCACAACCACTGCGACGTTTACCGTTAGTCTGTCTGCTCCCGCGCCTTCAGCCGATATCACGTTTGACATCGCCACGCAGGACAATACAGCGACGACTGCCAACAGCGACTATGTGGCGAAGACGCTGACCAATCAGATCATTCCAGCCGGACAACAAACCTACAGCTTCACTGTCACCGTCAACGGCGATGCGGTGATTGAACCCGACGAAACTTTCTTTGTTAACGTTACAAACGTTTCCGGCGCAACGCTTACTGATGGCCAAGGCGTGGGGACAATACAAAACGACGATTTACCAACCCTGACGATTAATGACGTTGCGCTTAGTGAAGGTAACAGCGGAACGAGGCTCTTCACATTTACTGTCAGCCTGTCTGCGCCCGCGTCCACCGGCGGCGTTACATTTAACATCGCCACAGCCGACGGCACCGCGCAGGATGGAAATCCCGGCGGCGAAGACAACGACTACGTGGCCCGCTCGCTTACCGCACAGAGCATACCCGCGGGCAGTTCCACCTATACGTTCGACGTGACCGTGAACGGAGATTTGACTATCGAACCGAACGAAACGTTTTTCGTTAACGTCTCGAATGTAACCGGGGCAATCGTGGGCGATGCGCAGGGCCTCGGCACGATTCAAAACGACGACAGCCCAACGCTCAGCATCAACGACGTTTCGCAAAATGAAACTAACAGCGGTACAACGACCTTCACGTTTACGGTCACTTCATCTTTGCCTGCGCCGGCGGGCGGTATCACTTTTGACATTGCCACGGCTGACGGCACCGCTCAGGACGACACTCCGCCGAGCGAAGATAACGATTACGTGGCCCGTAGCCTGAGCGCGCAAACAATTCCGGCTGGCAATACGACCTATACGTTTGACGTTACGATTAATGGCGACACGCTGGTCGAGTCAAACGAAACGTTCTTCGTTAACCTGTCGAATGTTTTTAACGCTTCGGCATTAGACGGCCTGGGCCAGGGCACGATTCAGAACGACGACACCGCGAATCTCGTCATTAGTCAGATTTACGGAGGCGGCGGCAATGCAAGCGCTACCTATACGAACGACTTCATTGAAATCTTCAATCGCGGCACGACGACCATTGATTTCTCGGTCACACCTTATTCGGTGCAGTACGCCGCGGCGACAAGCAACTTCGCGACTAACAAGACTGATATCACGACAGGGGTTCTGCTGCCGGGTCACTACTTCCTGATTCAGGAAGCGTCAGGTGGCGCGGTCGGTGCAGGACTTCCGAGCCCCGATGCTACCGGCACTATTGCGATGTCAGCCACCGCCGGCAAAGTCGCGCTGGTTCTGGGCATCACGAACCTCACCGGGAGCGGTTGTCCGTTGGGCGCAACCGTTGTAGATTTTCTCGGCTACGGCAGCACTGCGAATTGTTCCGAGACTGCGCCTGTCTCTGTTTCCGGTACGAATTCAAACGCGCGTTCAGTGATCCGCACCGCAAGCTGCACCGACACCAACAACAACGCGGCCGACTTTAGTAATCCGACGACGGCGCCCGTGGCGCGCAACACAGCGACTACGCCACCCACATGTCCTTAATCAAATCACCACGCGTCTTCGTGCGAAAGATCGCATCACTTCTTTTGCTGCTAAGTCTCTGGGCACCCGCCGCGTATGCCCAGCCAGTGAACCAAAAACAGTCGGTGCGCCCAACCGCCGCGGAGGTTCGCGCTGAATTTCTGCACGCCTGGAACGGTTACAAGAAATACGCGTGGGGCCACGACGATTTAAAGCCCTTGAGCAAGAGCTATCACGATTGGTACGCCGAACCGCTGCTGATGACGCCCGTCGACGCGCTCGACACGATGATCCTCATGGGCTTGAAAGACGAGGCCGCCGACACAAAGGATTACATCATCCAGCATCTGTCATTCGACAAAGATATCTCGGTTCAAAACTTCGAAGTCACGATCCGACTGCTCGGCGGATTGCTCTCGAGTTACCAGCTCACCGGCGACAAGCGATTGCTTGCCCTGGCGGAGGATCTCGGCAACCGACTTCTGCCCGTGTTTGATTCGCCGACCGGCATGCCCTACCGCTTTGTTAATCTGAAGACTGGCAAAGTGCGCGACGCGGAAAGTAATCCGGCCGAGACGGGAACGTTGCTCATTGAGTTTGGCACGCTCAGTAAACTGACTCGGCGTTCAATCTTCTACGACAAGGCGAAGCGCGCATTGGTTGAGACTTATAAGCGACGCTCGGCGATTGGCTTGGTCGGCGAGAAGCTAAATGTCGAGACGGGCCAATGGATTAATACAGACAGCCACATCAGCGGCGCAATCGATAGTTATTACGAATACCTCTTGAAGTGCTGGTTGTTGTTCGGCGACGAGGACTGCCATCGAATGTGGCTGGACAGTATCGCAGCGATTAACAAGTATCTCCCCGACGAAATCGATCGTGTCGGCGCCGGCCGCCCTGATAACGAACTCTGGTACGGCCATGCCGATATGAATACCGGGAAGCGAACCTTCACGACCTACGGCGCACTCGACGCGTTCTTTCCCGCGGTGCTCGCGCTCTCAGGCGACCTCGCTCGCGCGCAGAGGTTGCAGAAGTCTTCCTTGAAGATGTGGCAACTTAACGGGATCGAACCCGAAGAAATCAATTACCATACGCTGGCGGTTACGTATCCCGGCTATCCTTTGCGACCCGAGATTGTGGAGTCGACTTATTATCTCTACCACTTCACCAAAGATCCGAAATACTTGCTGATCGGCGCGCAGCTCTTTCGTGATTTCGTAAAATACTGCCGCACCGAAGCAGGCTACGCTGCGCTTAAGAGTGTGGTGACGAAAGAAAAGTCTGACTCGATGCAGAGTTTCCTGTTCGCTGAAACGTTCAAGTACTTCTATCTGCTCTTCGCACCGCGGCGCACGCTTGATTTTGACAAAGTAATCTTCAACACTGAAGCGCATCCGGTTCGTCGTAGGCGGTTGACTTCTCGATCAAGTCAGAACCGGGAGCGGTAGCGACCGGCCCTTTATTCAACCTGAAGCGGGCGCCGCTAAATTCGAATTGTTTCAAAGGCCGACCGCTACCGCTCCCCGTTCTGATGCGATGTTCTGAATTGGAATAGACTAAACATGACAACAGCGATCGGCATTGGCAGAATTAGTGTTTTGGCTTTCTTGTTTGCTTCGGGAGCGGTGTTAGCCCAAACAGGCCGCGCTCAGGAGACAACCTCAAAATTGTCGCGACCCGCGGAACTGATCGCCGCTGCCCGCGAAACAATGATCGCCGCTCGCTATTGTGCCCTCATCACTCTCGACTCGTCCGGACGCCCGCAAGCGCGCACGCTGGATGCCTTTCCACCGGACGAGAACATGGTCGTCTGGCTCGGCACGAATCCTCGCAGCCGCAAAGTTGCTGCCATCCGTCGCCACCCCCGCGTCACGCTTTATTACTTCGATCGCGAATCGCAAGCTTACGTCACGCTCTACGGAATTGCCCGGCTCGTTAACGATCCGAAAGCGAAGTTGAAATGGTGGAAAGACGAATGGAAAACCTTTTATCCAGATCGGACAAAGGACTACTTGCTTATTCGCGTGACGCCGGAACGCCTGGAGGTCGTGAACGTTAAGAAACGTATCGTTGGCGACCCGCACACTTGGAAGCCTCCCTCCGTTAGCTTTC
>JANLYZ010000141.1:0-6821 GCA_031365905.1 Chloracidobacterium sp.
CGCGTAATAAACTCCATCGGAAAATATCCCAATTCATTTGCACAACGAATGCGAAATCCGTTCCCGGTCGTGAGTGTAATGTGATCCGCGCTTGAGGTGACAAGTGCCTTTAGATCCGTCGGCACGCCGTACCGGAAGGCGAGTCGCGCGCCGTTGCGAAAATTTGTGGTTGTATGACGCGCGTGTGGTTCAACCAAAATATTGCTCGCTGGTATTTTGAATTTTTCCATCACATACTTCTTCATCTCGATAGCTTCGCAATAAGGCGTCTGCATCGGATGGACGTGCCCGCCAGACATGATTATCAAAGGCGCTTTGTGCTGGAGAAATAGCTGTGCGGCGACATCGGCCCTTTTTGCCCCAGTGGCACTAAGCCGAGCCGAGTCGTCCGGCCCCGACCCCAAAACTAAGATGAATGAATATGGGTAATCACTCCACTTGATGTTGCTTAGGTTATCAAGAGCTGCTTTGTTTTCTCCTGCTTCAAGCGGCTCGTAGCGGCCCGCTTCGTCACGTCGATTAATCTCCAAAAGTTTTAGTGCAAAATTGAGTGTCGGCTCAAAAAACAGAGGCTCTTTGGAGGGTCCAATCTCCTTGATCTTAGCCCGCAACTGGTCACTGTAGTCTTCTTTGGCAACGTCGAAACTGACCCGATCAATGTCCTTGTAATATGGATTTTTGCCGAGGCAATAGACACTGAGTATTCGGTTCAGTCCGGTAGCCGCGTCCTTCCATGAAGCGGCCAACATTTGGGCATCAGATAGTTCGTCATATTTGATGAAGACACCGGAAGGGCGTAGATCTTTTTTGGCCAGAGCTTTGAACTCAGGCTGATTCGCCAAAGCCTTGAGCTGGATTGCGACCGCCTCAATGGTGGGACCGCTAAAGCGAATCAACTTATCGAAACAGCCGACATCGTTGCAACTCGCTGCCCTTCCGAGTGACAAAAGCTTTTCGCGGGCAAGCCGTCGCAAGGCTTTGTTTCTGCCAAGAAGTTTTCTCACTTCCCGATTTCTTTGAAACAAGCTCAGGAGATAAAAGTTCTTGTCCTGGACGGGATGCGGCAGTGAAAGCTTGTAAGCGCTGTCAAAGCCCACGGAGTGTAGGACAGGCATTCCTGCCTGTCCCTTTTTATCGAAAAGCAGACAGACAAGAATGTCTGTCCTACAGTCGAGCGCAGCCGGCTGAGCGAACGCAGCAGGCGTGAACACATCGTAGGCGCGATCAAACCGGTTGAGCCCAGCACCCTGAGCTAACGCATTGGCAAGTAAAACCAGGCAGAGAATGACGGGTCGAAACATTTTGATTTCTCAAGAGCCAGTTGTAGGTCATTACGGTGAAAGTGCGCGCCCGCACCGCGGTGTCACTTCGTGGTGCGCAGTGTCCATGTGTCGCCGCTCACACAACTGATGTAACCCTGGCCGTGGCCGCAGGAATAATAGAGCTGTTCAGGGGTGGAACCGTTGTCATTGTCGCCGATGTGAATCAGCGTGAGAACTGCGCCGCCATTCGGCAACGTCATGTACGCGATGAACTGGTACTTATACGAAGAGCCTTTTCGGTCGCCTCCGGTGAACCTGACATAAACGTAGCCGCCCGAAAGCGTGATGGTGCCGCTACCCGCTTCGCGCACGGTGTGGTTTGCCGTACGTCCCTGAAACCTGAAGTCGAACATGCCGTCGGATTTGATGGTGTAGCTCTCCCCAAAGAAAGTTGTGTCCGTTCCCGAATAGTTACCGCTGCTCGAGTCAACGTAGGTCGTCACGCTCGCACCACCGTTTTCCCAAGTGCCGGCTAGATCCGCCATCGTGATCGATTCCTTCAATGGGCCGGCTAATGGTTTCTGCGGTTGATAACCCGGCTTGTCCGGAAACGGATCTCTTTGAGTAGTTGGGCTGGGATTACCTTGAACAGGTGGAGCGGTTTGGGCCAGGGCTTTGGTTTTGTCCAACTTGATTCCGTCTATTAATGCACTTGCCTGGGCCAGATATGATTCGTCGTTAAAGATGACGAGAATGCTCGCAGTTTTTCCAAAGCCGCTAAAAACAGTCAAGACCGCTGCGGCTTTGGTGCCACCGTCCAATTCAATTTGCGCGCCGCCTGCGGTAGCTTGCCAGCCTTCAGGATTTGTTTGCGCTTGAGTTTTGGGATTTGACTCAGCTTTGAATGGTTTGACGACGAATTGATTCCACTGGCTGGCAAAATCCTGCTGCGGGCCGCCCACACTTGGAGTGCTCGAATAAACGGTCAGGACACAAAACGCGTTCGCGGTTTTGTTAATGTCGGTATAGATGACCGCGCCTTCTTTGAATGTTTTCGTCCAACCCGCCGGCGGCGTGTATTGAACGATGTCAAGCGTTTCCGTTTGAGAAAAGATTGGCTGGGCCCCGAACACAAATACGACTTGGACGATGAAGAAACCGAAAATAATTTTTGCTGTTTTCATAACGTTGTCACCAGCCTATCTGCAATGTCCTTGATCCGTTTCCTCACATTGTTCGCGAATTCAAGTTTGTCGCGCAACCGAACCAGTTCAGAAGTGGCATTGCCTGTTTCCCAATGCTCAATAACGACATTCTTGCTCCCCTCGATTGGCTCTATGGATCGGTGTGTCCAATCAGAAATGTCAGCTCCAATCTTGTCAATATCCTTGACAATTTGCCCGAGCTCCGCGGAATGCGTTTGCGCCTGCCCAGACCCGAAAAACAGGGAGAGAACAAACAGCGCAAGGGAAAGTTTTTTATGTATATACCTCGATTATCCTCACTCTTGTGCCATGTAGGTCGATATCAAGTCAATGATGTCTGAGGGAGAACTCCGATCGCAATCCTCAATTTTTTCGATCAACTTGCCTTTCACCTTTCCGCTCAGATAAATTAACTGTCACCGAATATGCAGTAGGACAGACATTCTTGTCTGTCCATGTCCCCGGTCTGCGACAGACAAGAATGTCAGTCCTACCAAGATTCGCTCTCTGAAAGGAATTATCTTTATGAAAGCCTTTGCCACGGAGTTTATTCGCAACCTTGCGGTCATCGGACACGGCGACGTAGGGAAGACGCAACTAATCAGTTCGCTTCTCTACGTCGCCGGAGCCACGCCGCGCTGGGGTAAGGTCGAAGAAGGAACCACCGTTACCGATTACGAAGAAGATTCCATCGTCCGCAAAATCACACTCAATACCGCACTCGCCCACTTAGAACATCGCGATACCAAAATAAATTTTATCGACTCGCCCGGATACGCCGCCTTCGTGGCCCACGCGCGACCGGCCCTCCGCGTCGCTGACTGCGCGATCGCCGTCGTCGACGCTGTCAAAGGCGTTGAAGTTCAAACTGAAAAGACGTGGGGCTACGCGAATGAGTTCATGGTGCCGCGCATGATGGTGGTGACAAAACTCGATAAGGAACATTCCGATTTCGGCGCCGCTATCGAGAGCGCACACAAGGCTTTCAGCCGCGCAATCATTCCCTTCACGCTGCCAATTGGAAAAGAGAAGGACTTCCGCGGCGTAGTTGATGTCGTGCATATGAAGGCTTATGAACTCGGCGCAGACGGCCAGGCAAAAGAGATCGAGATTCCCAGTGAGGGTCGTGAATACGTCGACAAGACTCGCGAGCGTTTGGTCGAGTTGGTAGCAGAATCTGACGACGCGCTGATGGAGAAATATTTCGAACAGGGCACGCTTGATGAAGCCGACATCCTGCCGAACATCAATAAAGCGATCGCCAACAGCAAACTCTGTCCCGTGTTTGCCGTTTCCGGCGCCACGTTGGTTGGCTTGCGTGCGTTGCTGAATGCAATCGTTGACTACGCTCCCGATCCCGCGCATCACAACGCCGAGTATGGCCTGCCGGTTGACGCTCCGGCAGATGCTGAAAAGATCGCGCGCAAGTATGAAGATGGCGAGCCGTTTTCGGCTTATTGTTTTCGCACAGTCGCCGATCCGTTTGCCGGTCGCATCAACGTGATGAAAGTTATCAGCGGCAAGTTAGGGAACGATGCGACAGTGCTCAACTCTTCTCGTGGCGTTATGGAACGTCTCGGGCTGTTGCACTCCATCCAGGGGAAGCAGCTCGATAAGATTTCTGAAGCGCACGCGGGCGATATTGTGGCGTGCGTCAAACTAAAAGAAACGCAAACCGGCGACTCACTTTGCGATAAGGCACATCCGATCGTTTATCCACCGGTCGTTTATCCGGAAGCTGCAATCGCATTTGCGATCGAGCCGAAGTCGCGCCAGGACGAGGAAAAGATCAGCGTTGCGCTGCACAAGATTTTAGAAGAAGACCCGGCGCTCCACTTCACGCGGGATGCGCAAACCAAGGAATTTCTGCTTTCCGGTTCGGGCCAGCTTCACGTCGAGACTGTGGTCGAGAAACTCAAGAAACGTTACACGGTTGAAGTGACGCTGCATCCGCCGAAGGTTCCCTACAAGGAAACTATTACGGCGCGCGCCGAAGTGCAGGGGCGTCACAAGAAACAAACGGGCGGTCGTGGCCAGTTCGGCGACTGCAAAGTCATCTTCGAGCCGATGCCGCGCGGTGGTGGTTTTGTTTTCGAGGACAAGATCTTCGGCGGCGCTGTGCCGCAGCAGTTTCGGCCGGCGATCGAGAAAGGCATTATCGAAGCAGCCGCGTCGGGCGCCATCGCGGGCTACCCGCTGGTGGACTTCAAAGTGCAATTGATCGACGGTTCGTATCACAACGTCGACTCGGATGAACATTCGTTTCGCGCGGCTGGCCGTAAAGCGTTTCGCGCGGCGATGGAAAAGGTGAAGCCGTCGATACTCGAGCCGATCATGGACGTGGAGATCCACGCCCCGCAGGAATACAGTGGCGACATTATGGGCGATCTCAACTCTCGCCGGGGCCGCGTGCAGGGCATGGAGACCAGCGGCAAGGACCAGGTCATCAAAGCCCAGGCACCGATGTCGGAAATGCTGAACTATCAGTCAACGCTGAACTCGATCACGGCAGCGCGCGGATCGTTTCACATGCAGTTTTCGCATTACGATCCAGTCCCCGGGAACCTGGCCCAGAAAGTCATCGAGCAATCGAGAGCTGAAGGCAGAATTCGCGGCGGTGAAGAAGACGAGTAATCCTTGGAGCGCAAGCTCTTGTCAGAACCGCCTGCGTCAGCGGGCGGCAGGTCTGCTCGATCTCCCAATGCGAAGGCCACCCGCTAACGCAGGTGGTTCTGACTTGCTCCTGGAAACTTTTTCTGAAACTCGGGCGAGCGGCGGCGCAGGTCGAGCCAATCCGAAAAAAGTTCGGGCGACTGCAACCAAACAGTCAACCACTCAGCAGCCTCCTGCAACTCCGCACGCACGTCAGGCTCGATGATTTTGCTGCGCGCCTTTAGTAATAAATCCTTACGAGCGGCCACCACGACCGCGCGCAATTCCCTGGGATCGTCACCTTCACTCCCAGCCTGAAGGTTCAGGCGCTTCTCTTCAATCTTCACAACGGAAGCAAATGAAAGCGACAAGTCGGAGAAATCCAGTTTATCCTTGAAAGCCAGTTTCTGTAGATTTTGTTCGCGCAATTTCACGTCGCACTCGAAGACTTCGGGATGTCGGAGATGCGCGCCTTCGTCGGCGACTGTCCGAGCGATCGCTGCGGGGCTCGCCAGCGCGCCTGCCCCAAACTTCTCACGCAGCGCTCGTTGGATCTGCTCAAGCTCATGCGCGCCCACTGATTCACAATCGAGACCTTCCCAAACTTCGATAATGAGATCGTGTTTCGTTCGCGCGCTCCAGGTTTTTGTTATCATTTGAACTTTGAATTTTCAGGCAGAAGCCAGCGCGTAGGCAAGGGCCTGTCGTTTTCAGTTGCAGCCAAAGAGGAGCCCTTGCTTACGCGCGGGCTTCTGCCTGAATCCTGCTTGCTGTCTACTTGAGAGCTAATCTGTATAATGATCTAGCTGCCGTCTCATCATCAATAGCGCAAGGCAATACGACCTTGCGGGTTTTTCCGAAAAGATGCTTACCACGACCGAATCTTTAGAAGTTGAGCCACAAGGCCCAGCGACAAATGCACCCGCGGCTCGGGCCCTGCTAGCGCGCGTAGCTCGTGCGTTCGCTGAGAAACAGTTCAAACCGCATCGCCTCTTTCAAGGCGGTCATGCGCAAACGATCGCCGCCTATGCGTGGCCGCGACGATTTCGTTTCGCTTCCGAAAGCGACGAGGCGCGTTTGTTTGAAGTGGCGCCGGGCGTCAAGGTGCTGGCTCACTGTCGCTGGCAAGCTGAGCGGGACCGACATCCGACCATCGTCATCTGGCATGGCATCGAAGGTTCCACTTCTTCAAATTACATGCAGGCAATCGCAGAGAAAGGTGCTCACGCCGGCTTCAATGTCATCAGAGTTAACTTTCGTAACTGTGGCGGCACCGAACATCTCACCAACACGATCTATCACGGCGGCTTGAGCGCGGACCTTCATGCGGTGGTCAAGGAACTGATTGAAAAAGATCACATCCAAAAACTCGTTCTGGTAGGTTTCTCCCTGGGCGGCAATCTCGTGCTCAAACTCGCCGGCGAATACGGCGACAACCCACCGCCGGAAATTCTGGGCGTCTGCGCTGTATCACCTTCAATTGATTTGAGCGCAAGCGCAGACATGATTTCGCAGCGCTCTAACTGGATCTATCATCGCGACTTCATGCGCCGCCTGAAGCAGCGCCTTCGCACCAATCACGGACTCTATCCGGAGCAATACGACATTAGCGGACTAGACGAGGTGCACACGCTGAGGGAGTTTGACGATCGCTACACCGCACGCGCCCACGGCTTTGCCGGCGCCGCGGATTACTACCACC
>JANLYZ010000150.1:0-5942 GCA_031365905.1 Chloracidobacterium sp.
TAGTACTAGTTCTGTTTATTATTCTGGGTTCTATTTCAATTGCCGCTGCCGATACGATTTATCTGCGCGGCGGTACGACGCTGCGAGGCAACGTGCTCGGCTTCATCAACGGCAGGTTTGCCATCCAGTTGACCGCAAACGCTACCTTCACCGTGAATCCTGCGAACACTCGCAACCAGTCGAACTACCCCAGCAACACTACGCAAACAACGCGCACCGCAACCGCGGGCGAAGTAATCTTCTTGCGACCGCGCGATATCGAACGGATCGAGATTGATGGACGGTCGCTTGACGACGCACGTTATCAAACGCGAACTGTAGACGTCGCGCTGGCATCAAATTGGATTGATAGCGGCGTTGATCTGAAACGTGGTGAGCGCGTGCGGGTGGACTCCTCAGGAACAATCTACGCGGGCCGCATGCGCATCACACCGGCGGGCCTCAGCACGACAGATCCAAATGCGCCGCTGCCGCGAGCCGCGGAAGGTGAACTCATCGGCGTGATCGGCAACGACTACGACTCGCCGATTATCGAGATCGGCGCGAGCCGTGAATTTGTGGCCGACCGCGCTGGACGTTTGTATCTAACCGCGAATCGCAGCGCCTATAACGACGCGCGCGGAGCGTTCAGAACTCAAATCCGCCGGTCGATTGATCTAAGCGCGATGACGAGGGCCGACGACGATCGCAATCAGAACGATGACGCCTACGATCCGTTTGGTGCTGCAGACGAGGCAACCCCCGGGCCCGCAGTTACTCGCTCACGGGAGCCTGGCTACAATCCAAACTCCGGCCCGCGCCGAACCGATCGAACTTTAGAGAAGGTCGTTGAAGTTCCCGGCAACCAGCAGCGTGGAGTGGATACAGGCATCGATCTGCGCACCGGCGATCAGGTGACGATCAGTGCGAGCGGAAACGTTACGGCGGGTCGTCGGGCCGGAGTAGTTTCACCTGATGGTGGACGGCAGGGCGCTGCCGGCGTGTTTGGCGCCTCAGGCTATCCGGTGCCCACTGTCGGCGTCGGAGCTTTGATTGGTTTCATCGTGTCGGCCAACGGCCAAACGGTGCAGCCATTCTTCGTTGGCAGCCGGCTAACTTTTACGGCCCCGGCAGATGGACGACTCTACCTCGCGGTCAATGACGATAACTACGGCGACAACAGCGGCAGTTTCAGCGCTCGCATCGTCTATCCTGACTATCGCTAATAGCAGGACAGACATTCTTGTCTGTACCTTCCATCAGAATCGGGAGCAGTAGCGACCGGCCAAGGAATCAACTTGATATAAAACAGTGATTGATTCTTTGGCCGGTCGCTACTGCTCCCGGTTCTGATCGGACGACAGCCACGAAATCCAGCTCGATTACCTCCACGCAAGTAACCGGCTTCCAAAACATCATTCCACGGAACGCAAGTTCATTAGCAACCGGTCTGAAGTTTCTCAGAAATGGAAAGTGAACCCGGCCACCACACGCCGGCTGGTCATCAAATAATATTGCCCGTCGCCGAGTTCGCTCTCGGCCACCGGGTCGCGACGGTTTCCCAAATTGGTAGCGTCTACACGCAATTCCCACTTCGGCGTGCGATAGCCCGCGCTCATGCCGACGGTGGCAAAGCCGTTCACGGGCGCGGTGTTGCGCCTGTTCAGGAACCGCGCCCCGGTGTAATACACATTGACGCCGCCCAGAAACCCGCGCTCTGGCGCGTAGACGATGCCAAACGACGCGAGATTGTGGGCAGACATTTCCAGCCGCTTTCCCGCAAGTTGCGTGGGCACTCCGCCGAAATCCTGCACGAAATTAGTAAACCGCGCGTCGTGGTAGCTGTAGGTTGCCTTGGCCATGACGTTATGGGTCGTGAACACGGAAACGCCGGACTCAAATCCATTGAAGCGCTGCGATCCGCCATTGGTGAGAGCGGGCAATCCGCCGATGCTGATCGGTACGACCCGATTCTTGAAGTCCATCAAAAACCCGGAGGCTTCCACCTCTACGCGGCCGTCAAATAAGCGGGCCTTCGTCCCACCTTCGAAGCTGCGTGCGGTTTCCGGCTCCAGGATGAGCCGGTTGTTGAACGTCTCGATGCCGAAATCAATGGCCGCGGGCTTGAACGTGTCACGGTAGTTCGCGTACAGATTTAAGGAATCCTGGTTCTTTTTCCAGGCGGTGACGATGAATCCAATACTGCCGCCTGGCCTCGTGGTCGTGCGGCGGTCGGATTCGCTCGTGCCTGCGCCAGGGTCGTCGTGCTTCTGCGTCTCATGGGTGAAGTTCATGCGAATGCCGGCGTCAATGCGCAGGCGATCCAAAGGTCGCCATTCCATTGAGGTATAGACGCCGAAAAAATCGCGAGCGTCGTGGGTAGTAACATCGAGCGTGCTAGGAACCGCGACTGAAACCGGAGGCACGCCGTTGAGCGGCACGGTGTACTCGAAATCTGCGCCCCAGGAATTACCGGTGCCGTGCAGATAGTCCGCGCCGACCAACACCGTCAAGGAGGGCGCAAGTTTCCAGGATGCATGAGTGTCGGCATAAATGTCGGTGAGGTGAAGGTTCTGGCGGAACCCGCGCGCGTTGTCGGTCCTCGCGTCGATGTCTTCAAGGAATCCGCGCAGGGCGCTATGGCGGCTGTGGGAGAAAGATACTGTGCCCGACCAAGTTCCGGAGCCTAAGCTGCGGTCGAAGCCGGCCGCCCCGGTAAAGCGGTGGTCGTTTAGGAACGAGCCTTTGGGATTGTTATTGGCATCCACAGGTACCAGCGGAGTCAGGGACCGTCCAACGCGGACGCGCGGGCTGGCAGGATCTTGGTTCAGCCAGTTCATGTCGAAATTGAACCAATCGCGATTCGCGCCGTTGCCCTTGCGCCCTATTCGCCACAACGCATGTCCCCGGCGATAGTTTGTGCGGTCATCGCTGAAGCCTTCGCGTTGCGCGTCCAGAGATAGGCGCGAAGACCATTTGCCCGAGAGGGGAACGGGAGTCGAAAATTGGAAGCCGAAGGTGCCGTAACTTCCTCCGCGAACGGTCAAAGATTTCTCCTGTGCAGCGGTATCCTTGTGCACGATATGGATGACGCCGACAAATGAAGTGGCGCCATACGTGACCGGCGCGGGGCCGCGCACCACTTCAATGCGTTCGATGTCATTTAAGTCGAGCGTCGTCAGGGCGGGATTGAAGGCTCCGCCCCACGGCACGCCGTCCACCACAAGGAGGAACGCGTCAAGCTCTTTCAATCCCCAGAAATCAGGCACTGCGCTGGCTGGGCCGGCATCTCCACCGGGAGCGACCTCCACGCCAATGGCAAAGGTAAGCGCACTGCGCAAGTCGTGGTAGCCGCGATTTCGAAGCTCGTCGCCGTTGAAGACTTCGACCGCTGAGGGGACACTCTGCGGGTCTTCAGGCAAGCGTGTCGTTGTTACTTCCACGTGTTCCTGAATCACTGGTAATTTCTGTGCCGGAGGAGTGCCCTGCGGCGCAGGTGCTGGGGTAGTCTGTGCGCTGGCAGATGAAACCACGCAGCACAGAAAAAGCAATATTCGTTTGACCATAATCGGGCAGAGTACGCGACTCTGCCAACTACTACCACACTTCGTAGGGAAACACATGCCTACCGAAATTTGCGATTCGTCTCGCTGTTATTCTTAATGCTCTCTCGTCTCCGCGGAACCTACTAAAGAAGCGGAAATTAGTAGATCGGCTGGTGTCGTTTCCCCCCAAGGCCTCACAAAAAGCGGTTTTTGATGACGCGTATGCAAGGCCGTGGTAAGATTCCGGCGTTATGCATACGGATGTCGTCATTATCCGCCTAATCTTTACTGCAATTCTCGTTGCCTCTGGATACGTTCTCAAACCTATCAACGGCAATCCGTGGATTTCTGCAGCCGTAGGCGCAGTCATCGCCCTTTGCATTATCTTCTTTGAACGCAGGATTCGTCGTGCTTCTTTGAAGACCCTGATCGGCGCTGCCGTCGGCTCGATTCTGGGAATCATCGGGGCGTTTCTAATCGGCTCATTGATCAGCCGGCAGGAATCGCCGGCAGTCGCCGCCGAAGTCAAGACTTTCGTAACACTCGCGTTGACGTTCTTCATGGCTTACGTTGGCCTGATGGTTGGAGCTGCCAAAGGCGACTATCTGGAGCTCTCAGCCTTGGGTGGCATACTCAGCGACAAGGCGTCGCGTCGCGATCTGAAAATTCTCGATACCTCCGTAATCATCGATGGCCGTATCGCTGATGTTGCGGAAACTGGTTTCCTAACCGGCTCGCTAATCATTCCGCAGTTTATCCTGCGCGAGTTGCAACAGGTGGCCGACTCGCCTGACTCTTCAAAACGCCAGCGCGGTCGTCGCGGGTTGGATATGCTGCAACGGCTACAAAATAATAGTTCGCTCGACATTCAAATTGTGGAGACGGATTTCCCCGCGGTGCGCGAAGTTGATCTGAAATTGATCGAGCTGGGTAAACAGCTCGACGCCGTTATCGTTACCAACGATTTCAACCTGAATAAAGTCTCGCAAGTGCGCGGAGTCAGCGTGCTCAATATTAATGAACTCGCGAACGCGCTAAAGCCCGTCGTGTTGCCGGGCGAAGCGATGCGCGTTTTCATCCTGAAGGAAGGCAAGGAATACAATCAGGGCGTGGCCTATCTTGACGACGGCACCATGGTTGTCGTCGATAACGCGCGCAAGTTGATTGGCCGGAACGCGGACATTGCGGTGACGAGCGTGTTACAAACAACTGCGGGCAAAATGATCTTCGGGCGTCTTTGGGAAGAACCAGAAAACGGTAACAGTGGCGAACATCGCATCAATGGGTCTTCGCGGCGCCCGACGCGCGACACGCGCAGCAGCGGACCATTGCCAGTCCGTATCAACGACGCCGAACCGATAACAGAATCTTAAGCGACCGATGAGGGGCGACCGTCGACTGTCGACTGTCGAGCGCCGAAGCACTACTTGATTCCGGTCTTCGGTCATCCGTCCTCGTCACTTCCTATGAATGTCGCAATCATTGCCGCCGCCGGGCAGGGCACGCGGCTGGCGGGCACGCGGCCGAAACAGTTTCTGGAGCTGGCGGGCACGCCCATTCTTATACACACGCTCAATGCCTTCGAGCGGTGCGACGCAATTCACGAAATCATTATTGTGCTGGCAGAAGCGGAGATCGAGGGTTTTTTGTCCCTTGCCAAAGAACACGAGCTGCGCAAAGTTGTTGGCGTGGTTTCAGGCGGCAAGACGCGAGCTGAATCTGTGCTCCATGGTTTGCAGGCGATAAACGAAGAGACGGTCGAGGTCGTCGCAGTTCATGATGGTGTCCGACCGTTCGTTACCCCTGAAGAGATTTCGCAAACTGTGGAGGCTGCTAAAACTAAAGGCGCGGCGATTCTGGTTTCCGCTTCGGTCGACACGATAAAGGAAGTGAAAGCTGGTACGGTTGCGAGAACGCTGGACCGCGCCACAATTCGGAACGCCCTGACACCACAATGCTTTCATTACGAACTACTGCGCCGAGCTTATGACCAGGTAGATGTTGACGACCCGGAATTGACTGACGAGAGTTCGCTGGTGGAGCGGTTGGGAGTCAAGATCGCCATCGTTGAAGGTAGTCCGCGGAATATCAAGATCACGCGCCCGGAAGATTTGGCGATTGGAGAAGTGCTTCTCGGGCAACAGGAGTGACCAGAGACTAGTGGGCCAAGTCTTTTGTGAAAGAGATTTTCGATTTGTCATTTGAAATTTGTCATTTGTTATTTGAAAGAAAGCGGCAGGCTCTTGCCAGCCTCGCAGAACAACGCTGGGTTTTGCGCGTCAACAAAATGACAAATGACAAATTTCAAATGACAAATGGAAAATCTCAAAACCTTGCTCAGTAACAGTCTTCTATGTTTCGCATCGGCATCGGTAGCGACACACACAAATTGGTCGAGGGCCGTCCGCTCATGTTGGG
>JANLYZ010000172.1:0-4747 GCA_031365905.1 Chloracidobacterium sp.
GCGGTTTGGGGTTGTATGCTTTTGGTTTTATGGTTTTGTAAGGCGGGGGGGGGGGCAACCCGCCCTGATTTCTTTTTTATTCAAAAATTTGGGGGCTGGCGCCCCCCGCTCCCGGCTTGTCTGTCCTCCATTAAACGTCGAGGTTGCGGACGTCGAGTGCGTTGTCTTCGATGAACTTGCGGCGGGGTTCTACCGCTTCGCCCATCAGCACCGTAAACATCTGATCGGTTTCGACCACATCATCGATACGGACTGACAACAGCGTTCGCTTCACTGGATCCATGGTTGTTTCCCAGAGCTGCTCGGGGTTCATTTCACCGAGCCCTTTGTAACGCTGGATCGATAAATCCTTCTTGGCCGCGGCAAGCACTTTTTCCAGCAGGGCCTCGCGCGTGGGAATCTCTTCGCTGGTGCCATTCTCCCCGATGATAAATGGGGCCGCAAGCGTCTCTTCCAGATGCATGAACAATTCGACCGCTCTTTGGAATTCGACAAAGCTGGCAAGGCTCCAATCGATAGCCAGACTCAGGCCAGCACTGTTAAAGGTTTCAATCTTCCAAAGATTGTGCTCTTCGTCTTCCGTCAACTCCGATTTGTCGTATCCGGCTTTGTGCAAAACTCCTACAACTTTCGCCATGCGATATTCGTCCTGGAAAACACCTTTTAGAGTTGTCCCTTCTTTACGCAGCACTCCCTTCCGGCCGGCAAAGGCTTGCAGCAACGTTTCGAGCAGATGTGAATCGCCGCCTAACCGGCGAGCTGCGCGCTCCGAGTAGCTCTTCAGTTCCACCATCTTCTCCAGCGACTTTGCTAGTTGTTTGCCTTCAATCTCGTCGTTGGCTCCCACCACCTTAACGGTCATGTCAGCGGTAGCCATCCTCATCAGATAGCGAGTCATCTCCCCTTCGTCTTTTATGTACTCTTCCTTCTTGCCGCGCTTGACCTTAAACAACGGCGGTTGAGCGATGTACACATAGCCTTGCTCGATCAGCGGGGCCATTTGACGATAAAAGAAAGTAAGCAAGAGCGTTCTGATGTGGGATCCGTCAACGTCTGCGTCAGTCATCAGAATAATTTTGTGGTAACGCAGCTTGCTTGCGTCAAAATCTTCTTTCCCGATTCCGGTTCCGAGTGCGGTGATGAGAGCCTTGATTTCGCTATGGCCGAGCATCCTGTCAAAGCGCGCCTTCTCGACATTGAGAATCTTGCCCTTCAAAGGCAATATCGCCTGGTTTTTCCGATCGCGGCCCTGCTTGGCTGAACCGCCGGCCGAGTCGCCCTCGACGATGTAAATCTCGGAAAGAGCCGGATCCTTTTCCTGACAATCCGCGAGCTTGCCCGGCAACATCGATCCACTGAGCGCGCCCTTGCGAACTATCTCGCGTGCTTTTCGCGCCGCTTCACGAGCCCGGGCTGCGTCGACTGACTTACCTACGATCTTGCGAGCCACCGTCGGGTTCTGTTCCAGATATTCAGTCAGCCGCTCGTTCAGGAACGACTCGACTGCGCCCTTCACATCAGAATTGAGTTTGCCCTTCGTCTGTCCTTCAAACTGTGGCTGCGGCAACTTGACGGAGATGACCGCGACCAAACCTTCACGCACATCATCGCCCGTCAGCGAACTCTTGAAGTTCTTAGCCAAACCGGACGACTGCGCGTAGGCGTTGATGGTTCGCGTAAACGCAGAACGAAAGCCGGAAAGGTGGGTGCCGCCGTCGACCGTGTTGATGTTGTTCGCAAACGAATAGACTTTTTCGTCGTAACCATCGTTGTATTGAATGGCCACCTCGATGGACAAGGCATCGCTTTCTTTCTCGAAGTAGAGCGGCTTATCGTGCAGCGTGGTCCTGTTCTTGTTGAGATGTTTGACAAACTCCGCGATGCCGCCCTTGTAGTAAAACTCGTGCGAGCGCTCGGGTTGTTCGCGTTCATCCTTGATCGTGATGCGGATGCCCTTGTTGAGAAACGCCTTTTCTCGCAGCCGTTCAGAGAGTTTGTCGAAACTAAAGACCGTGTGATCAAAAATCTGTGAGTCGGGCTTAAAAGTGATCTTCGTGCCGCGCTTTCGCGTCTTGCCGGTTTGCGCTAAACGTTCGACAGCAATCCCGCGAACGTAGTCTTGTTCATAGGTTTTTGCGTCGCGCCAGATTTCGAGGTGCAACGACTCTGAAAGAAAGTTAACGCACGAAACGCCAACACCATGCAGACCGCCGGAAACTTTATAAGCGTTTGAGTCAAACTTGCCGCCGGCGTGAAGCTTTGTCATCACTACTTCCGCTGCAGACTTGCGCTCCTTCTTCATCTCGTCTACCGGAATGCCGCGACCATTATCGATAACGGTGATTGAGTCATCGAGGTGAATAAGAACGTCCACCGTGTCACAATATCCGGCCAGCGCTTCGTCGATCGAGTTGTCCACCACTTCGTAAACGAGGTGATGAAGACCGATCTCCCCGGTCGACCCGATATACATCGCTGGCCGCTTGCGTACGGCCTCTCGTCCTTCCAGGACCGCGATTGAAGATGAATCGTAGGTATGTGGCTTCTTGCTCGATACGGTCGTTCCTGCTGTTGTCAATACGTTCTCCTTAACAACTCGTTGCCGCTGTTTAGTGTGCTGTCTCCACCGCTGCCGCCGCAGAAAGGGCGCTGCTCTTCACCTCGGCTGACAAGGCCTCACCTTGCACAATCTCATGGACGTTTGCTTTGGAAAGGAACCCTTCGAGGTGGCTTCGCTTCGAAGTGGTAATGAATGTCTGGGTGCGGCCTTCAAGATACTCCAACAGACGCCTTATCCTTTTTTCATCCAACTCCGCGTCGACATCGTCGACGAGAAAAATCGGATAATCATTGTGGCTGGAATTATACACCGAAATTGCTGCTAAGTCTAATAGTAACAATGCACTACGCTGCTGCCCTGAACTCCCGTAAGTGCGCATTTCCCGGCTGTCCAAATGGATTCCCAGGTCGTCTCGATGGGGACCAACGAGGGATCGTCCCGCAGACACTTCTGCAGGTAGACGTAATTCCAGTCGCTGCCTGAGAAGGGCTTCGTAATCACCCAGGTCGCCCTTGGTTTCCAGCGATGAGACATAACGAATCTGAAGTTCGGTTGACTCGAAGAGCGTTCTTTCAAGCGCGCCGCGGAGTCGTTCAGTATAGTCCAGTCGCGCATTGTGGATTTCTGTTCCGAGGTGACCTAGTTGCTCGTTCCAGGGTGCTATCAGGTTCCCGGTTTCTTCTAATCGTAGTTCGCGTTCTGAAGCGTCCTGGAGAATTCTGTTTTTTTGTTTGATTACTTTGTTGTAGTCGGCAAGTGTTCGTACGTAGGCCGGTCGCAACGAAGCGACTCCGCGATCAATGAAGTGTCTTCTCGCTTCCGGCATTCCCCGAACGACTTCAAGTTGATCGGCGGTAAAGGCGAACACCTGGAGCAAGCCGAGATAACGCGCAAGCTGTTCTCGTTTCCCGTTAACCCATATCGACTTGGTGTTTTCTAGTAACGATATTCGTAACTCTCTGCGCAAGTCTTCTCCGACTGAGACCTGTCCTTCAATGGATGCGCTTTGCTCGCCGAATTGGATCGATTCCTGGAGCCGTTGTGTGCGAAATGATTTTGTCCGGGAGAGGGTATGGATCGCTTCCAGCCAGTTGGTTTTGCCCTGGCCGTTGTTGCCGTAGATGATATTCAGTCCGGATCCCCAGAAGATTTTGCCGCTTAGGTTTCGAAAATTACTAACTTCGAGTGACTCGAGGATCATCTGCAGATTTTAGCATAGGATGTGAGATGAAGAGCCTTGGCGAAGCGGCTAACTAAAAGCAGAAGCGCCCGTCTGTTTTAGCAAAAACGAGCGCTTCACTTTCCCTTGTGTCCAACCACATCTATGTCGCGAACTTTTTGTGCTCGTAAAGTATTGATTCTGCGTGCGTGAAATTCGGGCCGAAAAAATGAAAGTTGCGAACTCTTTCGATCCTACCATACTTTCAGCGACATCTAAGTCGTGAACTTTTCAAATACACGAGGTTTTTCTCGCTTTCTAGATGAGAGACACTGTCTTCCCCAAATAGCTTGCCAGCTGTAGGGGCAGAGTAGAAAAATAGTCTCTCAAAACTGATGTTGCTGCACAGCTTGCTGCCGGCACGTAGCCACTTGGGAAGTTCAGGCTAAGGACGGTAAATGATTCTAGAGCAGACCATGGTCTCCGCATTGCGAATCGGGCTCTCGGCAAGAACGTAGGTAATTGCCTTTTCTAAAGTTGCAGCCACCAAGAGATTTTAAGGGTTTTCCGGTTCTTTACCATTCGTTACCATCGCGTACCCGTAGCGTGCAGTTATTTTTGTCCACGTATTGGCCACTTGGAATTGGAGTGAATCCCGCGCCTGAGACAGCCTTCAATTGGCTGCCATCAATAGATTTTCCTTCCCAAGACTGCCTTCTTTATGAATCAATAACTCATGCTATCCGCTTCCACAATGGGCCTCATAACCAACGTAGACGTCGGCGGATTGCCCAATCAAGTCATCTATGTTGCCTCATGAATCATATGTGTATTATGAAATCTGACAATGAGCTGCTCCCAAGGTCCGAGCACCTCCGCAGGAGCCTGTCACGCAGTTTTTCATCTGTTCGATCACTTAGTCCTCTTTTGTTCAGTTCGTGTCGCAAGGGTACTTAGTTCCGCTGCCGAATCAACCAAAAAACCCTTGCTTTAGACTGACCGCGCATCGCCTTTGGCTGTGCTCCCAA
>JANLYZ010000179.1:0-23342 GCA_031365905.1 Chloracidobacterium sp.
GGCGGTTTGCCGGTGGGCGCTTATGGAGGCAGCCGCGAGTTGATGCGCAACATTGCGCCAGTCGGCCCGATTTATCAGGCGGGAACACTGTCGGGCAATCCGCTCGCGATGACGGCAGGATTGCTGACCTTGCGTCGGCTACGCGATCCTAATATCTACGAACAACTTGAACAGCGGTCAGCGAAGTTGTGTGCAGGCTTGTCGCAAGCAGCGGCGGAGGCGGGGGTTAAGACGGTTACAAATCGCGTGGGTTCAATGTGGACTACTTTTTTTACCGACGATCCGGTCACCAACTGGGTCACGGCGAACAAGAGCAACCGGGAACTCTACGGGAGGTTTTTTCACGCCATGCTCGACGAAGGAGTTTACCTTGCGCCTTCGCAATTCGAGGCCGGCTTTGTCAGCATCACGCACACGGAACAAATCGTCGAGCAAACGATCGAGGCAGCCCGACGAGCCGTTCTAACCTTAAGTCAGTAGCTGTGATCTTGCCTCAAACGATAAAAGACATCTTGCAAGAGTTAAAGTCGCCGACCTGAAAACAGCACTTGATCCACTTGGCGCTAGCAATGCAACATCTCCCAAGCTACCAAACATTGCAGGTCAGGAAAGGGGCCTGCCCTCTTCCTTACTACAACTTGCCATCATTGCGCTTTCCATCGCAGCTAATTCTTCAGTGAGGCAATTCGTCACAGCGGCAAGTCGATTCGAAACGTCGTGCCTTTGCCGGGTTCGCTGTCCAACGTGATCGTGCCGTCATGTTGCTCGACGATCTGCTTCACGATTGCGAGACCCAATCCAGTGCCGCGCTTCTTGGTGGAGAAGAATGGTTCGAAGATGCGATCCACCGTTGCTTTGTCCATTCCGCTTCCCTGATCTGCGATGGTGACGCGTGCTTGTTTCTTGATGCGATCTTCCTCGCCGCTCGCGACATCGATCACTTCAGTTGCAATAACGACGGTCGCCTGTTTGGGACTGGCATCAATCGCGTTAGCAAGCACGTTAACGAAGACCTGGGTTAATTGATCAAAATCCCAATGACCGACGAGCTTCTGTTCCGCCAGTCTCGTTTCAATCGCCGTTTCCTTTTCATTAATCTTATCCGCCACCAGATCGAGACTGTGATTGACGAGTGCGCGCAGGTCCACGTTTGCTTGCTCAAGCGCCTTACGCCGCGAAAACTGCGCGACATCAACCACGAGCTTGCTCAGGTGCTTGATTCCCCGCTCAACCAGTTCAATCGTGTTCAAGCCTTCCGGATCACTAACGCTGTCGCGCAACATCGACACGCCCAAACGTATGCTGCCAAGCGGATTTCTAATCTCATGCGCCACTTGTGCAGTCGCCTGGCCCACTGCCGCCAGAGACTCCTGTCGCCGCAAGCCGCGCTCAGCTTCGGCAGCTTCTGTTACGTCGACCAGTGTCAGGATTTGTCCATTTGCGTCGTTGATCGCCAGCGGGGATGAATAGACATCAAACGTCTGTTCCTGTTCGTGCTCCTCATCTGCCGCGCAATTCCAACGCCCGCGATACGAGGCGCGGTCTACGCGCGAAGCAGTCGCAGCCTCCAACATTTTCATGGAAGCATCAGCCGCAAACTTTTCATAAATCGAAGCGCCAATAGTTGCGCGCGGAAAAATGCGGAAGAAAGCGGCGTTGGCGCTACGGATACGATCATGCTCGTCAATCGCGGCCACCGCACTCACCATTCCTTCGAGCAACTGACCGGTGAAGACGCGTTCGCGCCGCGCTTCGTCCACGCTCCGTCGCATCTCGCCAAAGCGGCGTTGAACCTCCCAGATAGTTCCCGCGGCCACGAGAGCGCCGAAAAACAGAGCAATAAAGCCCCACTTGCGAATCGATCGCGCGGCTTCCTGTTCAAAGCCCTCGCTCTGGTTAAAAATTTCTATCTGCCGTTGATTTGATTCAGCAAGCAATTGGTTGAGTTCTGAGTCGACAACTTTGAACTTGTCAAAACCTTCGAGCGGGTAGCGATGAAGATCTTTCGTGACCTCAAGGTATGCGGCCAGGTCGTTACGAAACTTGTTCACCGCCGGATCGCCCACGAGTGACGACCGTTCGAGTTCCGGCAGCAGATCATCTGCCGCAGCTCTCGCGGTATTCAAGCGAATTTCAAAAGGCGGCTTAAGGCCACCCCGTGCGTTCGCGTCTGCGCGAGCCCGCGCCTCGTTGTCGAGGCTGGTCACCGCTAGACGAAGCCTGAGCAACAAGCTCAGTTTGGCCGCATGCTGGTGTTCCAAATCCAAAACGGCCCGTCCTACTTCGTCCATGCGGCGCACGCTCAGCGAACCCAGCACTCCAATAAGTATCAGCAGCAACAAAAACCCGACGATCAAAGGAATGATGGCGGGAGAGAGCTCGCGCGCCCACACGCTTTCTCGCTCCTGTGTCGCTGGCGGTTGAGCGTGAAGATCAGTATTCGTCCGGCGATAAACAACGGTAGCCTCATCGGGCTCCTCGATCAGATTCCGACCGCGCGACTCTTCCGGAACGCCTGGCGCGCCGGCATCTTCACGTTTGTCGCTGTTGCTTTTCTCTTTCTCGCTCATTTGCTAGGGCTTCAACTACTTCAGGTTAGAACCTCACCGACTATCTGCTTAAAATGGTGGATTCAACTTTAAGTGCAACTTTGAGATTAGTGGTTGAGAGCAAGCTGCGATAGCGTAAGCGTGCTTTATCAACGACCAAGTCAAAGAAGCACACAAATGAACTATACGCAGCTTACTCGCGGACAAAGATACCAGATAAACATCCTGATGAAAGCCGGACATAACCAAACTCGGATAGCAGTGCTGATTGGTTGTCATAAGAGCACGATCTCGCGAGAACTGCGCCGCAACCGGGGACAGAAGGGTTATCGTCATCATCAGGCAGATGAACTAGCCTACGACCGGCAGTGCGAAGCCTATCGTTCACGCATTGCCTGGCAGACTTGGCAACAGGTCGAGCGGCTCTTGCGCCAGGACTGGAGTCCGGAGCAAATCGCCGGACGACTGAAGTTCGAAAAACAACCGACCGTCAGCCACGAATGGATCTATCTCTATGTCTATGCCGACAAGCGGCGCGGCGGCACGCTGCATCGCCATTTACGCAGTCAAAAGAAGCAGCGCAAGCGTTATAGCGGGTACCTCCGTCGCGGCCAAATACCCAATCGCACCAGCATTGAAAAGCGTCCGCAGATCGTGGCCAGCAAAGGCCGGTTCGGTGACTGGGAAGCGGACACCATCATTGGCGCCCGCCATAAAGGTGGTATCGTCAGCATCGTTGAGCGCAAATCCAAGCTGACCCGACTGCGCAAGCTGGCCACTAAAGGAGCTGCAGAAATGCGGCATACAAGTGTAGCCCTGTTAGCATCGCTCGCCGCTCGGGTCCACACCATCACGGTGGACAACGGCAAAGAGTTTTGCCAGCACGAACAGATCGCTGCGGCTCTGCAAGCACGCATCTACTTTGCGCATCCTTATTCCAGCTGGGAACGAGGCTTGAACGAAAACACGAACGGTCTGGTGCGCCAGTACTTTCCCAAGAAGTATGAATTCGCCAGGATCACAAACCAAGACCTGCAACAAGTGGAGGACTTATTGAACAACCGGCCTCGCAAGACGCTTGGCTATCGCACCCCTAACGAAGTATTTTTCAAACAACGATCCGTTGCACTTCGAAGTTGAATCCGCGAATAAAAAATGAGAATTGAAAAATGATAAATGGAAAATCTGTTTTGTTTGACAGGCAGGAATGCCTGTCCTACTAGGGTTTCGCATCCATCCAGTTGTCGGCGATGCCAACGTCGACGATCAGTGGCACATCCAAACTAACTGCCGCTTCCATTTCTCGTTTCAAAACTTCAGCCACATGTTCAGCCGCTGCCGCTGGCGTTTCAACCAACAATTCATCGTGGACCTGCATGAGCAGTTGCGCCTCGAGACCTTCGCGTTTGAAAGCCTCCTCAACATGCAACATGGCGATCTTCACAATATCGCTGGCCGTGCCCTGAATCGGCATGTTGATAGCCTCGCGCTCGGCGGCCTTGCGGATGTTGGCATTGCGATCACTGATGCCAGGCAGCGGGCGGATGCGGCCGTAGATCGAACGCACGTAGCCATGCTCGCGCGCCCGCACTGGCACTTCTTCCATGTAACGTCGCACACCTTTGTAAGTGTTGTAATAGTCTTCGATGACTTTCTTCGCTTCCGGTCGCGAAATGCCGACGCGCTGCGACAGGCCCCACGGCTCGATCGCATAAGCAATCGCAAAGTTAACTATCTTCGCGAAGCGGCGCGCTTCCTTTAGTTCTTCATCGGTCTTGGCGCCAAATACCAGCCGGGCCGTGCGCGCGTGAATGTCTTCGCCGTTTTGAAAAGCTTCGAGCATGACTGGATCCTGCGTGATGTGCGCGAGCAGCCGCAGCTCGAGTTGCGAATAGTCGGCTGAAATGAGTTTGTTTCCTTTTTCAGCAACGAACGATCGTCTGATGCGCCGGCCCAGCTCGGTGCGAATGGGAATGTTTTGCAGGTTTGGATCGCTCGAGGAAAGACGGCCGGTGGCCGCTACTGTTTGATTCAGCAGGCAGTGAATTCTACCGTCAGGCGCAATCTGATGCGGCAACGCATCAGTGTAAACGCTTTTGAGTTTATCCAGCTCGCGGTAGTCAATGATCAGCCGCGGGAGTTCGAAGGTTTGTGCCAACTCTTCGAGCACGGCTTTGCTGGTGGAGATACGACCGGTCGAAGTCTTCCGCCCGGAAGTCATCTCCAGTTCGGATAAAACTTCGCCCACCTGTTTGGGAGAGCCAATGTTGAACTCGCGGCCGGCAAGTTCATAAATCTTCAGCGTCAGCTTTTTCAGTTCCAGTCCAAGAAAGTTTGAAAGATCTGACAGCACGGCTCGATCCACTTTCAACCCCACGCGTTCCATGCGATAAAGCAACGGCGCCAATGGCAACTCCATCTCGCTGTAGATCGTTTCCAGTTTCTTTTCGAGGATGCGCTGATGAAGCACTTTCGCGGTGCGCGCCGTCAGATCAGCCGCCGCGGCTGTTGCCCACTGCATGTCCGACCAGCCAGTTGCCGGTTTATTAGTTGACTCAGCGTTGACTGCATCGCGCGCGAGATCGTGGAGATCATACTTGCTCCGATTCGGATCGATCAGGTAAGCAGCTATCAGCGTGTCGTCTTTGACGCCTTCAAGCGTGATGTCGAGCCGTGCCAGCAAACCGATTGCGCGTTTCAAATCGTGAACAGATTTTTCAATCAAGCCGTTAGACAAGACTTCTCGCAACGAAGCGAGCGCCGCTTCACGTCCCTCGGCGAACTTGTTGAGGTCGACAAACGCGGCGCTGCCCTCCGCGATAGAGAAAGCTATGCCCTCCGCAACCTCGTAATCGATGACGCATTGCTGATCGACTTGAGGTTCGTTTGACACTTCGCTTTTATCCGTTGGCCGGTTCGAAGGCGTTGAATCGGCGATCGCGATTCCCACGCTCTCGGCGTCCCAGAGACCCTTGAGCAAACTGTCCAGCGCGGCGCGCGAGTCAATAATCTTATAGTTGATCTGATCGCTAACACCGGCTGGCGTGGCAGTGGCGGCATCGGCAAACTCGCGAGTCAAGGCCGAGAATTCGAGTTCTTTGAACAACTCGTATGCGGCGGCGCGGTCTGGTGGGCGAGCCTTCACCTGATCGAGATCCAGATCAATCTCGACGTCGAGCCGGATGCGCGCGAGTTCGCGCGATTGACGAATCAAGTCGGCGTTGTCGCGCAACGATTCGCGATAAGTTTTGTGCTTAACTTCTTCCCAGCGCTTTAGCGCTTCCTCAATTGACCCAAATTGCGTGATGACCTGCACAGCCCCTTTCGCGCCAATGCCCGGTGCGCCAGGAATGTTGTCTATCGAGTCTCCCATCAAACCGAGCAAGTCAACTATCTTGTTGGCCGGCACGCCAAACTTCTTTTCCACCCAAACTTCATCACACCACTCAATCGGCGGCACAAATTCTTTGCGCTTCACCACTTGAGAATTGGTTCGCATGCAAACGACGTAAGGATCTGAAACCAACTGGCACATGTCTTTGTCATTCGAGACAATCACTGCCTGGAGTTTTTGTGCGGCGATCTGTTTCGCGAGGGTACCAATGACGTCGTCCGCCTCGAAGCCGGGTGAGTTGATCACCGGAATGTTAAGGGCTTCGCAAAGTCGGAGGATGTAGGGAATCTGCGAGGCCAGGTCTTCCGGCATCGCCAGTCGATTCGCTTTGTAACCGGCAAACGTCTCATGACGAAAAGTTTTTTCTTTTGATTCGAAGATGGCCGCGATGTAATTTGGCTTCTCGTCCTGCAGCAACTTGCGCAGCATGTTCGTGAAGATGTAGACGGCCTGCGTCACTTGTCCGGTCGACGTTCCCAGCGGCGCAACACGATTGGACATCGGCGCAAAGAATGCGCGAAAGATGTGCGACATCGAATCGATCAAAAAAACGCGTTCGACTGGCTTATTACCAGCGGCAATTTCCCTGGTTGGCATGTGTTTCGATCATAGAGAGGCGGTTTAGGAGTGTCAAACAAAGGATAGTTACTGGAAGGTTTCATTCAAGCGAAGGGGAATTCTGGATCGACGACTATTTTGATAGATTTATCAGAAACGAAAAGCACTTTTGCAAGACTCTTGAGTACATTGAAAACAACCCGGTGAAAGCGGGCTTGTGTGCAGAACCAAGCGACTGGCCCTTTAGTAGTGCCCCGGTTCAGAAAAGCCAAGCAAAGCGAATAGAAGTTGTTCGCGCTTCGCGCTCATTGCGGGCGGGACGCCCGCGCTCCCAGCAAATCGCTTGAGCGGTGTTGCATTCGCTCCATTGATTCCCAGCAAGTGTGGCAGGAGCGAACGTCTCACCTTTCGAAGTTCATCGATCATGAGGTTCGCTGCTCGGCATGCGCGTTGCTCCGCAATTTGCGTCATATCACTAATCACAGTTCGCATGGGGTCCAGCAGAAATTGATTAAACAAACCACCCTGGCGTCAGCCGTCGAGACAGACGGTATTGGACTACACACCGCAGTGCCGGTGCACGTGCGCCTGGTGCCGGCGCCACCTGACACCGGCTACGTTTTCCGTCGCACAGACCTCGGCGGTTTTGAAATTCCCGCCACCGTCGAATCCGTGGCCCATTGCGGCTATGCGACGACGTTGATGCGCACCGGCGTGATGCTTTCAACCGTCGAGCATCTTTTATCGGCCTTGCGCGGCCTCGGCGTAGACAACGTTTACATCGACGTCGACAATCTGGAGATTCCGATTCTTGATGGCTCGGCAGAAGTCTTTGCGGAGATGATCGAGAATGCGGGGATTGTCAGTCAGCCATTGGCGCGGCGCGCGCTACTGGTCCGCGAGAAGGTCGCCTTTGAACAGGGGAACCGGCGCATCAGCGTTGAGCCCAGCGACCATTACCAAATCGACTGCCTGATTGACTTCCCTCACCCGATGATCGGCGTCCAGCAATTTTCCATCAACTTGAATAACGGCGCTTTCAGCCGCGAGATTGCGGCCGCGCGCACGTTCGGGTTTACTGACGAAATCGAAGCGCTGCGGCGTGCCAACCTCATCCGCGGAGGTTCGTTGGACAACGCAATTGTGTTGACGCCGGACGGCATGTTGAATAAGACCGGCCTGAGATTTCGCGACGAGTTTGTGCGTCACAAGATTCTGGACATCATTGGCGACCTCGCGCTGTTGGGCATGCCGATCCTGGGGAAGGTGGTCGCGGAACGAAGCGGTCACATAATGCACGCCGGGCTAATGTCTAAACTACTGCGCGTTCGGTCGGCCTGGGACATCGTTGACGTGCCCGAAACAAAGCCACAGATGAACACAGATATTCACGGATCAAATCAACAGAATTCGGCTGAGGTTGTTACTTAATCGTTCTTGTTTGACCGTTCTTATCCGTAAATATCTATGGCCAATGTTTTAAAGTCCGCTGCGGACAATGTCGTGCAGGCGAATTAATCCCACGCAGACCCGATCATCGTCGACAACCGGCAACACCGATATTTGCGAAGGTCGATCCTCCATCAACTGGAGCGCGTCGTAGGCCAGCAACTGAGAACTGGCAACGGTAGGATTCCGCGTCATGAGTTCATCCGAGCGCAAGTTTGCGAGCGATGCCGGATTACTGTTTTGAATCGCACGTCGCAGATCGCCGTCGGTGATGATTCCCGCCAAACGTCCCGCATCGTCAACAACATTTACCGCGCCGAGTCCGCCGGCGCTGATTCCCTTCACCGCATCAACCCACAGCGCGCCGAGTGCAATCGTTGGATTATCCGCGCCGCTGTGCATCAGATCCGCAACTGTCAACGTCAGTCGTTTACCCAGTTGTCCGGCCGGATGGTTGACTGCAAAATCGTCAGGCGTGAGTCCCTTCACTTGCATCAGCGTCATCGCCAGCGCATCGCCAAGCGCGAGCGCAACCGTTGTACTTGTCGTTGGCGCCAAATTCAACGGACACGCCTCCTGATCCACAGAGCCATCGATAACCGCGTCGGCGCGGCGCGCCAGCGTAGACTTAAGGTTCCCGACCAGCGCAATAATCGGCACTTGCCGGCGTTTCAGGTAAGGCAGCATCTCGATGATTTCGTCAGTCTCGCCGCTGTTGCTCAAAATCATTACGACATCTTCAGAATTAATAATGCCGATACCCCCATGCAGCGCATCGGATGGGTGCAGGTAAAGCGCGCCGGTGCCGGTGCTGGTCATTGTGGCCGCAATCTTTTGCGCAATGATGCCAGACTTGCCCACGCCCAGAATTACGATCTTGCCTTTGCACGCGGCGAGCAGTCTTACCACGCGCTCGATTTGATCGCCCTCGAGCCGCGACGCGGTTTGCGCAATGGCATCCGACTCCAAACGGAGAAAGCCCTGAACTTCGCTAAAGTAGTTCTTATTAGTCATTCGCTACCTTTGATATACGACCAGCAGCGGCTTTTGCAAGTCTATTTCAGTTTTCCACCGGCTTAAGGACCTCAAATCCATGCGCTGCGAGCCTGCCGAAAACGCCAGCCAGCACGATTCAGTTCAGCTAAACTTAAGGAAGCTCTGATCAAGTGACAGTTGCCGCGTAGCGGCAAATTGAGTTTAGCCCGGCGTTTCAACGCCGGGAGAAAGCCGTCGACCCCAATTCTTTCCGTCGCGTAGCGACGGTCTGACCTTTGTTCTCAGGCGTCGCTACGCGACGCCGGTCACTTTTTACCCGGCTCTTCCCGGCGTTGAAACGCCGGGCTAAATTCATGTCGACGCTACGCGTTGAAAGAACTTGTTCAGACCTTCCTTAAGATTATATTCAGATAGACAAGCGGCGTTCGCTCGGCTATAGTGCGCATTCCCGCAGCGCAATTTAATGGTTCTCGACAGTTAGGAATCCTATGGGCTTACTGAATTTTCTGCCACGCGAAGAGCAGTACTTTGATCTCTTTATTCAGATGACGCGCTACATCTCCGCCGCTGCGCGCGAACTGAAAGAGATGTTGGCTGACAAGAACCATGACTTCGCGGAATATGCGCAGCGCATCAAAGGCCTGGAGCACGCTTGCGACGAGCTCACCCACAATATTTCGACCCGACTCAATAAGTCGTTCATTACCCCTTTCGATCGCGAAGACATTTACACGATGTCGACCGCGCTGGACGATATCGTCGACCTGATTGACGATGCCGCGCGCGCCATCATCATTTTCGACGTCCATGAGATTACTAATTACGCGCGCAGTTTTGCCGATGTAATAGTGCGCATGGCCGAACAGCTTCAGGAGATTGTCGCCATGCTGCAAAAGCCGAAAAACGTGACCCAACGACTCGTCGAAATCCACCGGCTGGAAAACGAAGGCGACGACATCTATCACGCGGCGATTGCCGAGCTATTTCATGATTCGCACGATGCCTTGACCGTGCTGAAGTGGAAAGAAGTCTACGAAAAGCTTGAGGCTGCCGTGGACCGTTGCGAAAACGTCGCCAACATCATCGAGAGCGTGATTATCAAACACACGTAAAAAACAGTGCTGAGTCATGAGTGATACGCACTGAGTAAAGCCCCGACTCCTCGGCGCGCCGCATCACTCATCACCCTTAACTTTTCCTATGACTGCCACCTTCGCCTTCGTTCTGGTTCTCGTCGCGCTCGCCCTCGTTTTCGATTACATCAACGGTTTTCACGACGCGGCTAATTCCATCGCCACCGTCGTTTCCACCCGCGTTCTGTCCCCGGGTATCGCCGTGCTCTGGGCAGCTTTCTTTAACTTCATTGCCTTCGCTGTTTTTGGAACTCGCGTCGCAAAAGCGATCGGCGACGGCGTACGCATGGACTTGATTAGCCCTGACCTGCGGCTCTACGTACTCATGTGCGCGCTTTTGGGCGCCATCATCTGGAACCTGATCACTTGGTATCTCGGTCTCCCTACCTCTAGTTCCCATGCGCTGCTGGGCGGATATGCCGGCGCCGGCATCGCTGCTTTTGGCGGTTACCACGGACTGTTAAAGACAGAAGTCTGGCTGCGCACGCTCAAGTTCATTGTCTTGTCGCCGCTGATTGGGATGGTGCTTGGATTTACGTTTATGGTGGCGGTGCACTGGATATTCCGGCGCGCTACCCCGAAGACGGTCGATAAATTTTTCCGCAAAGGCCAACTCTTCTCCGCCGCGGCGTTTTCGCTTGGTCATGGTGGTAACGACGCGCAAAAGACGATGGGCATAATCACGGCGGTGCTGGCAGCCGGCGGCATTCTGGCTTACGGAGACAAAGGCACCATTCCTCCCATTCCCCTCTGGGTGGTGCTTACTGCACACGCCGCGATCGCGCTCGGCACATTGTCGGGAGGATGGCGCATCGTGCATACCATGGGTTCGAAAATTACCAAGCTCCGACCCATAGGCGGTTTTTGCGCGGAGACCGCAGCCGCGATCACGCTTTTCTACGTGACTCTAACCGGCACACCGGTTTCAACGACGCATACGATCACCGGCGCCATCGTCGGCGTTGGCGCCACGCGCCGGCTCTCCGCAGTGAAGTGGGGCGTGGCGGGCAGAATCGTGTGGGCCTGGATACTCACGATACCCGCGGCCGCACTGATCGCCGCGCTCTCTTTCTGGATCGTCCGCGCCATTCTTCATCTCTCTGCATAGCCCGGGAACCAATCAGTCACCGGACAACCGCCAAGACGCCAAGGTCGCCAATGGATCGAGGCATCAACGGACCGATCTGTAAAAGAATAGTCGCGAGTCCTTAACCATGATTTCTTTTGTCGTTCTTGCTGGCGCTCTTGGCGTCTTGGCAGTTGGTTTTTAGAGCCAAGTAGAACGCTAGTCGATGCTGTGATATCTTTCAGCCAGACAGTAATGCCCGCGTAGCTCAGTGGATTAGAGCGTTCGCCTCCGGAGCGAAAGGTCGCAGGTTCGACCCCTGCCGCGGGTACCAAACTCATCACTCATCACTTATCACTTTTTCTTCTGTCTTCTTTATCCCGTACCGAAAGACCGCAAAGCCCAAACATGCACCCAATGTGTTGAGAATGACGTCGTCGATATCGACCGCTCTCGGATTCCCGAAAAACCGCAATACGAATTGAATCGTTTCAATACTCACAGACAGGCAGAGCGCCGTCAGCAGCACTCGCCGGAGCGTCAGGAATCGCTTGCTCACGAGCGGCAGCAGAATTCCCAAAGGCAGAAAGAGGGCCAAGTTACCGAGCGTATTGCGCAGGCAGAATGCAGTTACGTGTGGATGCTCCATCTGATTCTGCAGGAAACACGTGAACGAATAGCCAAGCGGAACGATGTTTATGTGATACCAATGAGGGTTCTTGAAGCGGGAGAGGTGAGTCGGCACGATCGTCGGGACGGCAACGACGCCAAGATAGAGTCCGAAGGTCCCGAGCAGCAACTTTCTTTTAAGGGATGTTTGCAAGACAGAAGTCAGAGAGATCAGAAGTCAGAGATCAGAAGTCAGGAGTCAGGGATCAGGGATCAGACGTAGGAGGTCAGATTAGAGAACAGAGGTTAGCGGAATCACTGACTTCTGACATCTGACCTCCGACCTCTGACCTCTGACTTCCGACCTCCGACCTCTGACTTCTGACCTCTGTCCTCTCTCCCTACCTTGGGAAGCGCCCGCGATACTCACCAGCCACCAGGAACGCCTTCACCATTTCCGCCTCGCGGAAGTTGCCGTTGAAAGCGATTAGTTTCTCCAGCCAGAAGTTGTAGCCGGAGAAGTCAGTGTCTGGCGCCGCGTTAGCGTCGCGCCGCAAGTAGCCGAAGTATTGCATTAGCACGAATGCCTGATTCGACTCCTGCCGCGCCAGCGCCGAGTTTTCAGCTACGCGCCGCAACGCTCGTCCTCGAGCTCCGGTATCAGCGGAGGTCGCTGCCAATCCAAACTCGCCTATCGCCGCGCTGCGATCTTCCTCAGCAGGGGTTACGCCGGCATTCATAAAGAGCCTGTCGACAAGTTCAGCCGGAGTCATCGCAGCAGGATAAGCCGCCACGAAGCGCGCCCGCTGGACAAACTCTCGCAGGTAGGCTTGCTTGTTATTCTCCAGCACCGTCTCCCAGCCAGTCTGGTTCACAATTACTCCGTTACCAATCTTCGCGGTATCAGGCTTGAACTCGCTCAGGCGAAGTGGCACCGGCGCGCCGGCCAGGTCGCCGTAAGCTGATTGGTAAGTTTTGTAGACCAGGTAACCAGTCTGCTGGAATTCGATCGACAGGAAGAAGGCGGCCGACGTGTCGATGCGTTTGACGGCCAGACAGTTGGCGTCGTCGCCACAACTCTGGATGTTGTTGACCCAGAAGTTGAGGCCCGCTTCATCAGGCTCACGATTGAGGAAGTCGAGATACTGCTGACGGACAAAGTACTCAGTCGTATCCAGTGGGTTCACGCCACTGCCGCTTTGCGAAGCATTGAATAGAGCTTCGGTATGCGCGCCCAGCGGACTAAAGCTTCTTTGCGCTGGACTGAAGCTGAAGTTAGCGCGTGAAGGAGTCACGGTGTAGAAACCTGTCGTCTCGACGTTGTCGAAATGATAGTTTCCAGCCGCATCGGTAATCGTCATGCGCGACTGGCCGCCGCTCAGACGAACCACCGCGCCTTCGACTGGTGCGCCGTCGTCTTCGGTGATGCGGCCGGTTATGGTTGCGTCCGAAGCTGTTGGCGTCAACGAGCTAAGCGTCCAGGGCGAGAAATTGTGCACCAAATTGTTCTCGACCCAGTTGTCGGTTGTATCGCCCATTATTCGCGGATAGGGCACCCAACCCGTGCCGTTGAAGCGACGCAGGTTCAGCAAGGCCTCGGTGTTGGTTTGCAGATCGGTATCCTGATAATGCAGCCGCAAGGTGGCCGTAAAGCCGCTCGGGTTCGAGGGATTCGGCGTGATCGTGTAAGTGCGTTTGACGGCAGTGGGAAACGTAGCCGGCGCTGCCTTAACCAGGTTGACGGTGATATCTGTCGTCGGCACCGTTGCAGCGACTGAGAACGCAATCGTATTAAAGGGGTTGCCGAAACTCATCGCCGTGTTTAAAGGCGAAGTATTAAACCCTGTCCGCTTCACGTTGCCGATCACGTCAAACGTTCCAGTTGACGTTCCCGCGCTCGGCTGCGTCAACGTCGTGCCGCCGGTCATAGTGATATCGCCCAGCAGGTTGAGCACTCCGTTGACAGTCGTGTTGACGCCAATCGAAATGCCACTCGCATTAGTGACGTTCAACGAGTTGGTTACAAACGGATCACTTATCGATTCCGGTGCGTCGGAATTGGGCAGTGGTCCGGGAGGTCCGGCCACAATGGTTCCAGCCACGTCGCTGCTGGTATTCACCAGTAGCGCGCCGCCAGGTATACCGATGGTCAAGGTACGACCTGAGGCCAGCGTGAAGCTGACGATCTGCACGAAGGTTGAGATCTTCGGTTCGTTGGTTACTCCCGCGCTCGGGATGTTGGCCTTGTGACTGGTGTTAGGCGCCAGACCGGTGGTCCAGTTGGCATCAGTGGCCCAGCCGGTTCCGGCACTACCATTCCAAACGGCTGTATCACTGACGCTGTGCGGCGTCGAAGGAGACGAGGCCGGACTGGCGTTGTAATTTGCGTCACCCTGATAGGTCGCAGTCAGATTGTGAGTGCCGACCGTGTTGAGTGTCAGCGTGCAGAAGCCGGCCGCCACCGTGTCCGAACAACTGGTTACACCATCACTCACCTGCACAGTGCCGGTGGGCGTACCGCCGCCCGGGGCCGTCACCGCGACGCTGTAGAACACGTCGAAGTTCTGACCGGTTAACGTGGCTGTCCGGCTCTGCGAAGTGATCGCCGTCGTCGTGCTGGCCATGTTAATCGTATGCGACACCGCCGGCGTTGAGTCGGCAGTACTGAAGTTAGTGTCGCCGCCGTAGGAAGCAACAATCGAATCTGTTCCCACCAGTAACGGCGAGGTCACCGTGCACTGGCCCGTCGCGACGCTCGCATTGCACACCGGGTTGCCATTGACCATAACGGTCACCGTTCCACCCGGTGTTCCGGCCGACGAGGTCACACTCCACTGCACCGTGTATTGCTGACCCGTGACGGTCGGGGTGCTCGCCAAACTCGCCGCGTTGGTGATCGTCGTGGTCGGGGTCGCCTTGTTCACGACGTGCGAGACCGCCGGTGATGAAGTGCTGGTGTCAAAATTCAGATCACCGGCATAGGTTGCCGTGATCGATTTCGTCCCGGCGCTCGTTGGCGTGATCTGGCATTGGCCGGCAGAGACCGCCGCAAAGCAGGTGTCGCCACTCGCGTTCACGGTCACGTTACCACTCGGCGCGCCGTTTGACGTCGAGACGCTCCACTGCACGGTGTAGGGCGCATTGAAGGTTGTCGGCGTGGCACTCAACGACGCCGCGTTGGTAATCGTCGTAGTCGTCGCGCGTGGAATCGAACACTTGCCCGCAAGGCTCGCATTGTAAATCGCAGCGATCTCAGCCTGCGTCAATCCGCGGTTAAAGACCTCCACCTCATCGATCGCGCCGTTGAAGAACAGGCTGCCCGAGCGGCCGCCAATATTGAACGGCGCGCCGTCGTTGCTGATGTTGCCCGTCGCGTTGCCCTGACCGACCTGCTGAGCATTGGCGTACAGCTTGATCGTCGCCCCGTCGTAGGTCAGAGCAATGTGCGTCCACTGACCGACCACTGGAACATAGGTCACCGTGTTGGTTGGGAAGTTGGCGAATCCGTGGACGCTGATCTCAACTCCGGCGACCTTAATGATCGACGAGAGCTGGCCAAAATTATGGAGCAACAGATAGTCGTTGTTGCTGGATTGCGTCTTGCCGAAGTAGATCGCGTCGCTGTCAGCCGTCGGCTTAATCCAGCCATCGAGCGTCACCTGATTGCCCGAGATGTTGAGCGGCGCTGGATTGGCGGCCACGGTCTCGTAACTGCCTCCGGTAAAGTTGAATGCCTGACCGACCTTGCCCGTAACAAACGACACCCCGCCGAAAGGCGAGGCGGTGTTATTCGCCGCCGAATCGTTTGCGTTGCTGTTCCCTTGCCACCAGCCGACCATATTCGCCGGCGCTGTCGTGCAAGTGGCCGCATTGATCTGCGTGGTCTCTGTCGCCTGGTTCGGGGTAGTTGGATCAAACTCAGTCGCCGTCGCCGTTGCGGTGTTGGATTGCAGACCCGCCGTCGTCGCCGTCACAACTATCTGCACAGTGGCGCTGGCCGCGTTGGCCAGCGACCCGAGCGAGCAGTTAACCGTAGTCGTTCCCGTGCAACTGCCCTGCGATGGGGTCGCCGAAACAAACGTCACTCCGGCCGGCAACGGATCGCTAACCGAAACGTTAGTCGCAGTCTGCGGCCCACTGTTTGTTACCGTGATCGTGTAGGTAAAGTTGTTGCCTTGCGTGACTGGATCCTGCGAATCGATCTTGGTGATCGACAAGTCGGCTCTCGTGTCGTCATTGGTGATCGTTCCGGTGCCAGTTCCCTGCCCGGATGCAATCGTGGCACCGCTCGGATTAGACAATGTGACTGTGAAGGTCTCGTCAGGTTCGAGCGTCGTATCACCGTTTACCAACACAGTAACAGTTTGGACTGTGTCCGCAGGCAGGAACGTCAACACCTGATTCACGATCGCAGTGTAATCACTCGGTGCCGTCGCCGAAACGTCAGCCGTATCAACCCGCACGGTGGCGTTGACCGCAGTGCTACCAGTCTTGGTAACAGTAAAGTCGTACGCGGTTGTGCCGGAGTTGCCTTCGTTGTGCGTCACGGTAGACGTGATCGAGAAGGTCGGCGCCGCGTCGTTTTCGGTGATTGTCAGCGTGGCCGGAATTGAACATGAATTTATCGAGGGACCGTTGATCGAGGTTGCGGTCAGACACAAGTTGACCGTCTCATTCCCTTCATAAATGGAATCGTCCGTAATGGGAACATTGACTGTCTTCTGCGCGGTGTCGCCATCAGTGAACGTAACCGTGCTGGTGGTTGTCGTGTAATCGCTGCCCGCGGTGGCCGTGCCGCCGCCGATGGTATTGAAGGTGGCGCTAACGGATCCGTCACTGCCGCCGGTGCGCTGGAAAGTTATCTGCGCCGGTCCACCATTCTCCGGCACGCTGAAGGTTGACGAGGTAAACGAGATCGAGCCGGCCGTTCCGGTCGTGGCCGTGAAGCAGGCTGAGAATTCCGACGTGTTGCCGAGCGAGTCAGTCGCCGTCGCCGTAACGACATCACCAGCGGCAAGCACTGAAGGCACGAAGCTAAACGGCACGTCACCATTCGCGTTTGTATTGCCGGTGGTCATTGAGCCGAGATAGACTTTGCCTTCGCCGTTCGTGCCATCACACGTCGCGTTGGAGAAAAACTGAAGCGTATAACCCGAGGTGCTACTCGGCGTGGTGTTCAGCGTGCCGGTGATCGTGCGCGTGCTGCCGGTGACCTTAGCGGATGTGATCACCGGGAAGTTTTGCAGGTTGTTCGCGCCGCTGTCCGGATCCTGGGAGTCGTTGGCGGTAACGCCATCAACGCCAGTAGACGGAATCAGGTTGATGCCGAGGCCCGTATTGCTGAAAATCGCGTTTTGCGCCACGCGGTTCCTGAGATGGTTGTTGGGACCAAAGTTGTAATCGGGCTGATCGCGGTAACCATCGCCACCGTTGAAGGCGATCGTGTTCAATGTCGTCGTATTGCCGTTCGCAGTACTGCAAATCAGATGGACGCCCTGGCCAGTGTTCGCAACACCAGCGGTTTCGGCGGCGTTAGTTCCAATCCGGTTGCCGCTAATCGTTCCATTGTTGGCGTCACAGACGACCACACCGTCGCCGCTATTACCTGATATCAGGTTCCCCATGACGGCAAACGCGGAGGCCGAGTGGATGTCGACGCCGGCAGTGTTCGGTACGGCTGCGGTGCCTGAGGGATTGGTGCCGATGTAGTTATTAAAGACTTGCAGGTTAATCGTCGCCGGGTTAACCGAGTTATTGCATGCAATGCCAACGCCGCCTGCTGTAAACCCGTTGATTACGAGGCTCTGGATAGTCACGTCGTTGCCGCTAACGAGGAACCCGCTTGCGCCTGGAGTAACCAGCGCGCCATTAAGAACGACCTCGGGCCCACTTGGATTGGTGTCGCCGCCAAAGGTGGTCTGCGAAGCACCGTTGATGTCGACCACTCTAATAACGGTTGGCAGCTGTGTTGTCGGCTGAATTGTGAACACACCTCCGGAGATAAAGCCTGCGGGAATGTTGAAGGTGATGGTGTTCGCATCGGCGTTGAAGTTTGCCGCGTTGATTGCTTCGCGCAGAGTGCAACCGCCCGGAGCAGTTGAACAGAAGCCGTCGTCTGTGTCGGCCGTGGTGTTGACTACGAGCGACGCCGGTGCGGCGTCGTCGTTGGTTATCGTGCCGGCGCCGTCTGCGTCAAAGATGGTGGCGCCGCTCGCGTTCGACAGATGCACATTGAAAGTTTCGGTCGGTTCATAAGTGGTGTCGCCGTTGACGACCACCGTAATCGGCTTCGTCGTCTCGGCGGCAGCAAAGGTCAGCGCGCCGGTGTTGAGAACATAATCGTTGTCGGCCAAGGTTGCCGAGCCATCCTGCGTCGTGAAGTCCACCGATGAACTGAGCGCAGTAGCGCCGGTCTTGGTGACGGTAAAGATGAAATTGGTAGTTCCGCTGTCGGTCTCAACTTGAGTAATGTCGTCAATCGAGAACGACGGCTGCGCGTCGTCGTTCGTGATTGTGCCGGTGGCGCCCGCGCCGGTGGGCGTGTAGCCGGCGCCTGCGGTAACGGTCAAGATCACTGTCTCATCATTTTCGTAGGTGCTGTCGCTAGACGGATCAATGGTAACTGTGGCGGTCGGATTTCCGGCGCCAAAAGTCACTGTGCCCGCCGAACTAGTGAAGGTGTCAGCGCCGCTCTGCGTGTAGTCCGTACCAAACGCTGCCGTGCCTCCCACTGAGAAGTTGACCGTCAACGCGCCGCCGGTGACTCCGTTGCGGGTAAAGGTATAGACCAAATTCGTCGCGCCATCTTCGGCGACTGACGTGACGGAAGTAACCGCAACGCCGACTGTCGTGTCGTCGTTGACAATTGTGCCGGTGCCATTCGCGTCGAAGATCGTAGCGTTCGTTGGTGTGTTCAAGTTGACGTTGAAGGCTTCGTCAGGCTCTACCGTCGTGTCGCCATTGACGAGTACGGTGATTTGTTTCGTAGTCTCCACCGACGTGAAGCTCAGTGTGCCGTTAAGAGTTTGATAGTCGTTGTCAGCGAGCGTCGCCGAGCCATCTTGCGTTGTGAAGTTCACCGATGAACTGAGCGCAGTGCTGCCTGTCTTGGTAACTGTAAACACATAACTGGTCGTGCCCGCATCGCCTTCGTTGTGCGAGACGTCGTCGATCGCAAACGTCGGAGCGGTGTCGCCATCGACAATTTCCAACGTGGCTGAGTCAGGGCTGCCTTTAATCGCATCGCCCGAAACCGTAGTCAGAGTCATCAGCACAGTTTCGTTCACGGAGCCTTCAAACAAACCGTCAGCGCAGGTAACGATATTAAACGACTTGGCTGTATCGCCGGTCGCAAAGTTAAGCGTTAACGAAGCCGGCGTAACGTAGTCGACGCCCGCGCCGCAAGCGGCGCCGCCGATCGCCGAGCCACCGAGACTAAAGGCAACCGTCGCCGGCGCGCCCGCGCCGCTGGTGCGATTCACGGTGATGAGGGCCGTGCCGCCTTCGGTGGTGGAGTTGGGCGTCTCCGGACGGTAGGTGGCCGCGCTGAAGTTAACGGTCATGACTTCATCGGCGCCAATGTCGGGCGTCGCAGCACGCGTGTCGTTGTCAAAGTCGTTGCCCGCAGCTGCGATTGCGAAGCCTGCGTTTTCAACTGGAGAAAGAACCGCAGGCGCTGTGCGTGTGATATGCAGATCAGTCGTTGATGCAAACTGTGGATCAGCGGAAATGGAACTGGCGTCCCTTCCCGTCTCGGTGCGCCAGGCGGGGAGGGTTAAAAAGTTTGTCCCTGATCCCTGGGCCAGGCTGCCGACTTTGGACAAGGCAGCCGAGCCGCCACTGGTAAACAAGTCGTTGTAATCAGACGTGAGGTTCGCATAGTTGCCGACCGTGCTCGTGTAGCCCAAGCCGATCGCATAGCTTTGTCCCGCGCCTGTGCTCGTCTGCGTATTGAACAGAGCGTTGTCGCGAACGTCCACCGTCGGTGTCGAGCCGCCGATTGCCAACGCATAAGAAGGATATGTCGCGGCGCCCCTCGCGCCGGTCATGGAAACACTGTTGTGATAGATCCTGGTGACCGACGTGCCTGTGCCACCACCTGAGAAGATGCCCCCGGCAAAATCAGGTGACGTTGATAGCGCGCTCACCCCAGTGATCATGTTATTCGCAATCGTGCTGGTGCCTGATGCGGCTGACGCCAATGAGATGCCGACGGCCGAGAAGCCCGTCGCGCTGGTCGATATCACGGTGCCGATGAGATTGCCTGTAATCGTTGCATTGGTGACTTCGTTGCCAGTTGTACTACTCACGCCAATTGATGTGGCCGGAAATCCCGCGGCTATTGCAGTCAGGGTATTTGCAGTACTCAAACCGGAAATGTTGTTCTTCGTGATTTGGATGCCATCTTCAAATCCAACCAGCACTCCGCAAAACTGCACGTTGTTTGGCGACGCGGTATTGATCAGATTCTGCGCGATCACGGTGCCGGTGTTTTTGGCTGCCGCGCTCAAGCCGCCAGAGTAAATGCCGTATTGCGCCTTGCTGATGTTGTTGTTTTGGATCGTGTTCGAGTTGTTGCTGGTGCCGGTGCTGGTAATGCTGACGGTGCTACTGCCGGAACCGATACCGATCAGCGTGGTCGTGTTGCTGTTGCCAACCACGTTGAGGTTCTTGATTGTGTTGCTGGTCGCGCCATCTGCGCCATTGCTCTGCAGCCACACTACAGCCGACGACGTTCCCGCGTTCGTGTTCGTGATCGTCAAACTGCGATCCGTTCCTGTCGCGCCGATGGAGCCGTCAAGGGTGACGCGGTCTGCGGCGTTGAAGCGAACCAACGCACCCGTAAACGATCCGGTGATCGCGCGCGCCGAGCCGGTCGGATAGATCTTCACCGTGTAGTTGCTGCCCGCAGGTTCTTCCGCCAACGGATTCAAACCATTCGTGCCGTCCTCACCAACGATCAAATCACCGTTGATTTGAATCTCGATGTTGCCGGTGGCCACGCTCGTGTTGATGGCGTTGAAGATTCCGGCGGCGCCGGTCAAGGTCGTGTAGTCGCAACCGGAAGCACAAACGGTCCTGGTTCCCGTAATCGCCGTAGCAATCAGGTAACTGTTCGGCGAAGTTGGTGGAGTACCGGCTGCTGGTGGATTCGCAGTGAGTCCGCTCGCGCCGGTTGCCGGATTCACTGAAACATTGGGCGTCGGGGCGCTGTCCTGGGCCGCGACGAAGTATTGAATCGTATTTCCCGCGACCACGCCGCCAACCAAAGTGTTATCGATCGTGCAGTTGTAGGTGCTGCCACTGGCAAACGTACATTGCGTTGACGAGTAAGCGCCCGCTACGCCTTTGCGGAAATAAAGAACAGGCAGACCTGCTCCTGCGGTTGGCACACCCGAAACGTCTGTAACTGAAATCGCGAGCGGCCGGTTCGCCGTGCTCGTCGTATTGCCTAACGTCGTGTAAGTGATTACCGGGCCTGCAGAGTCAATCCCAAGTTCATAAGCACCCATGCTGGGGGGATCGACCCTGGTCGCGCCGGTGATGTCGACATAGGGTGAAACTGTCCCCGCCAAAGTCACACCAGTATCGAGAACCGGCGAACCAAGTTGCGGTTGCAAGTTGGTCGCCGAATTGAACAACGGATCGCCGATTATGGAATTCGCGTTTTGTCCGAAGCCTGCCTGGATGCCGGCGAGATCCACTCGGTCGGAAGTCAGGAAGCCGCGCACACCCTGCGTGCCGCTCGAGAAGTAGTCGTTGTAGTTGATAGTGGTGAAAGCTGTGCTTGCCGCGTCCGAATAAATGGCATACGACTTGGCGCCGGCCGCATTCGAGTTGACCAGGTTCGTAGCAAAGACATTGTCGCGGAGATCGAGCGCCGTCGCTCCCACTGCGCAATAGAAAGCCGCGGACAGTGTGCCGGAAGTGTTGCCCGCAAAACTACCGGAACCAAGGTTGACGGAGTTGAAATAGAAATTGAGTCCGCCGGTGGTGCCGGTGATGCGAATTCCGGCAATGGAATCTGACGAGAAGGCGTTCCAGCCATCGCCCTTGATATTGGTGATCGTGTTGTTTGAAAACTGTAGCGCGCTCGCAGCCGATCCGGTATTGATGTCCAAACCGCGTCCGCCGTAGCCGCCGGTGCCGGTGTAGGTAACATTGGAAACTGCGTTGCGCGATAGAGTCGAACTAAGCAGTCCGGTACTGACCGACAGTCCGATCGGATCGCCTGAGGTCGTGCTCGTTACCGTATCGATTGTGTTCTGGGAAATCGTCATTCCGGTTGATGTCGTAGTAAACATCCCGAACGGATTGCTGGTGCCGCCGTTGGCGATGACGGACGAAATGTTGTTCTGGCTAACGCTGGTTCCGGTTGACCCGGAGATGATCAAACCCGCCGGCGTCAGCGATGACGTAGTTGAATTTGTAATTCCGGTGATTGTGTTTTGGATCACCGATGAACTTGTCAACGTAGAGAGCGACATGCCCGAAGCGCTCGATGTGTCTGCGGCCAGGAACAGGTTCTTGACGGTGTTGCCGCTGACGGTTGCGTTGTTTGCGACCTGAAGCACGAGACCAATGCGGCCAATCGAGTTTGCCAGGACGTTGTCGCCGATCAGGTTGCCGGTGATCGATGCATTGTCATCGATGCCCGTGGCAGCAACACCGACCATCTGAATGCCGGTGCGCGCAGTCAATATCTGGTTATTCTGGATCGTCAGGTTATCGTTATCTGCTCCGGCTGCGGCGCCTGTTGTGTCGCCGACGAAAATGCCAAACGTGACGTTAGCTGTGGTGCCGATGCTGCCCGTCTTGATGATGCAGTTCTTGATTGCGTCGTTTGTCGCTCCGGCTCCTGTTCCAAGGCTCCCGATAAACACTGCGACCGTTCCCGCAGCCGTGTTCGAGTTATTGATCGTCAAACTGCGATCGCTCCCGCCGCCACCCACTGAGCCGTCAAACGTCACGCGGTCCGCGCCGTTTAGTTTGATCAGAAGCGTGCTTGTTCCGGTTCCGGTGATCGAACGCGCAGCTCCGCTCGGACTGAAACTCATCGTGTAATTGCCCGCGCCTTCTTCAGTCCATTGATTCAACGCCACCGTGCCGGCTTCGGCCGTTAAGTCCGACGTAATGTTGACTGTAACGTTCCCGGTGACGACGTTGTTGTTGACCGTTTCGAAGAAGCCGCCGGTGTTTGTCAGCGAGGTATAGGTCTGTCCCGTGCCGACATTGATTGAGCCGGTAATTGGCGTCGCGATCTTGTAACTGCTCGGGGTCGTGGGAGGAGTTGACGCCGCAGGCGGATTTGCCGTGAAGCCTGACGCGCCGGTTGCCGGATTTGTTGTTACGTTCGGCGTTGCCGCATTGTCCTGCGCCGCGACGTAATACTGAATCGTGTCTCCCGTGACCACACTACCACCCGTAACCAACGTGTAATCGAACATGCAGGTGTAACTGCTCCCGCTAACAAACGAGCATTGGGTCGTCGCAAACGAGCCGGACGTGCCTTTGCGGAAATACAAACGCGGCAAGCCCGCGCCTGCGGTGGGGACGCCAGACACGTCGGTAACGCTAATGGTCAAGGT
>JANLYZ010000199.1:0-5276 GCA_031365905.1 Chloracidobacterium sp.
GGTTTCTAGTTTGAACTTGTTCATTGCTACTGGAGGAAAAGAAATGAAGATGCGGAGAAAAGCGATCATCCTGCTGACGGCAGCTTTGCTGCTCACCACCGTAATAGTGCTTCCCCGTATTATTGAGGCCAAACGTCTCAACGGGGACAAACCCCTGACAATGCAACCGCTCATTGCGACGAGCGTCACCCAAAATCAAAAAGGCGGCGACGTAACAGTTGGCACCTCGGTTCACAACGACACCTCACTCCCGCTGCGCGACATGAAACAGATGCCGATAGGCAAGAAGTTTGAGCGCGAAGCAAACGAAAATCCCAAGATACCGAGCGCACTCAACCACAAGGACAGTAAAGACCCGGTCGTCCAGGGAGCTGAATCCCTGATGGCTTTCGCCGGGATCAATATGCCGACCCCGTTGCTTAACTTCGACGGTGTCTTCTTTCCCGGTGTCGCCTGCAATTGCGCGCCGCCCGATACGAATGGCGAAGTAGGTGCGACTCAATATGTGCAGATGGTCAACGAAGGCTACCAGGTTTTTGACAAGGCCACGGGCGCGTCCGTGTTAGGGCCGGCGGGCATCACCACGCTCTGGAGTGGCTTTGGCGGCGTTTGCCAAACCAACGGCAGCGGCGACCCGGTCGTCATGTACGATCAAATTGCCAACCGCTGGGTCATCACACAGTTTGCCGGCATTAGTGTTCCGACCGACGAATGCATCGCAGTCTCAACTACAAGCGACGCGACCGGCACTTACAATCGTTACGACTTTCATCTCGGCTCAAACTTTTTCGACTATCCGCACCTCAGCGTTTGGCCCGATGCTTACTACATGAGCATGAACGTTTTCAACTCCGGCGGCACCGCGTTCCTCGGCCCGCAACCCTTCGCGTTTGATCGCGCCAAGATGTTGGCCGGACTGCCTGCCACCTTCATCACCACCGGTGTCACGGGCGGAGCTAGCGAAGACGTCTACCTACCCGCTGACCTCGACGGTTCAATTCAACCGACAGCCGGCGCGCCGGCAACGTTCGTGGAATTTCCAGGGACAGGCGTCTATAAGGTCTGGCATTTCCACGTCGACTTTGTCACGCCGGCAAACTCTACATTTACCCTTTTCGCGAGCCCGGCTGCGGCAGGCTTTTCAGTGCTGTGCGGTGCCACGCGAAGTTGCGTACCGCAAGCGGGCACAAACAACAAAGTGGATGGTATTGGTGACCGTTTAATGTTTCGCCTGGCTTACCGCAACTTTGGCGATCACGAAGCAGTTGTTGGTAACTACACGGTCAGTTCCGGCGGCGTTGCCGGCATTCGCTGGTTCGAGCTGCGCGGGGTAACCGCCGGACCGGTGACGAAATTCCAGGAGAGCACCTACCAACCAGACACCACCTGGCGCTGGATGGGCAGCACGGCGATGGACCAGCAGGGCAATCTTGCTCTGGGTTACAGCGCGTCGAGCGCTTCGATCACTCCGCAGATCCGTTATGCGGGGCGGCTCGCCAGCGACCCGATCAATATGCTGGCGCAGGCTGAGTCAACGCTCTTCTCCGGCGCCGGCAGTCAAACCGGCACGCTTACTCGCTGGGGTGATTACAGCGACATGACCGTCGACCCGGTTGATGACTGCACCTTCTGGTACACGCAGGAATATATTCCGTCGAACGGCAGCTTCAATTGGCGCACACGCATCGGCGCGTTTAAGTTCCCGGGTTGTGGCGGGTCGCCGACTCCAACGCCGACACCGACGCCAACCCCAACGGTGACTCCAACACCAACCCCGACACCGACGCCGACTCCAACACCTACTCCGGCGCCAGCCGCTCCGAGTAATCTGACGGCAACGGCGGTGTCTCAAACTCAAGTCAACCTGGCGTGGACTGACAACGCCAACAACGAAACTGGCTTTAGGATCGAGCGCTGCCAAGGCAATGGCTGCACAAACTTTGTGCAGATCGCTGACGTGGCCATCGCAAACACAACCAGCTATTCAGACACCGGACTCGCTAGTAACACGCGTTATCGTTATCGAGTGAGGGCGTACAACTCTGGAGGTAACTCGGCATACTCGAATATTGCGGCGGTCAGGACGTTGCGATAACGATCCGCTAAACCAACCTACACCGGCTCAAACAATAGACCGGAGCCGGTGACAACAATGGAACCAGGCCGCTCGACTAATTCGGGCGGCCTGATTCTTTGCTGAGACAAATACAGAACCGAGCGCGGTAGCGCCGGATGCTAGAGTCAAACTCAGTATTCAAAGGTTGCGGAGTCGTTCGCTTACTGCTGATGTTTACTCCCGTATCCGGCGCTACCGCGCTCGGTTCTGTAATGCATTCGTCTCGCTGATTCCAAACTGAACCGGTACGCGAAATCAGCGTCGCTTGATCTAGCAGCCGTAGCCCCTTAGGATTGTGCCTTCATTTCCAATCGTCCAGAGGTATTAAGGTTTTGTGGAAATCATTCATGCACGGGCGCGAACGCGCGCATCACGAGCGAGACTCGAACCGCCTGGTGCGGCCGTTTGACTGGGGCCTCTCGTTCATCAGCGATCACGTGAACGGCGATGATCCGCGAAGTGTCTTACGCAAATATAGTGAAGCAGCAATGGCTCACAGCGAAGATTTCTACGCGCTTAAGGACATCAACGACTTTCAACTTGCCGCAGATCAGCTCACCTGGACCAGCGCCATTCACACGCCGTCGCGCGAAAACAACCTGGCGCGCGCCCGTTATTTTCCGGTGAAACCAGAAAAGGCGCGGCAGCCGCGCGCCGCAGTGGTGGTGTTGCCACAGTGGAATGCGCAGCCGGACAGTCACGTTGAAGCCTGTCGGATTTTTAATTTCATCGGGATGTCAGCGCTGCGCTTGACGCTCCCTTATCATGAAGACCGCCGGCCACCCGAACTCGAGCGCGCCGATCATCTGGTCAGCACCAATGTCGGGCGCACAATTCAGTCGATGCGCCAGGCGGTGCTCGACACCCGCGCGGCGGTGCGCTGGCTGAAGGACCAAGGTTACGAACGCATCGGCATTTTAGGAACGAGCGTCGGTTCGTGCATCGCGTTTCTCGCTTTCGCGCACGAGCCTGATATCAACGCCGGCACATTTAATCACGTCTCCGGATATGTAGCCGACGTCGCCTGGCGCGGTCTGTCCACCCAGCACTTGCGCGAAGGCTTTGCCGATCACTTGTCTTTGGAGGAACTGCGCGAGTATTGGGCGCCGATTAGTCCCGTACCTTTTATTAGCCGGCTGCCACAGTTGGGCGCGCGTCCAATGCGCTTCATTGCCGCGCGTTACGATCTGACGTTTCCGCTCGATCTAACGCACCAAACGATCGCAGAAGCGAAGCGTCATAATTTGCCGCTCGATGTGGTTTGGCTTTCCTGCGGGCATTACACGATGGCCTCAATGCCCTGGAAAGCGATTGACGCCTGGAAGATCGCCACGTTTATGCGCAAACATCTGCGCTGAATTGTAGAGAACTTCTCTGTGCACCTTTGTGTTCTCTGTGCTCTGTGGTGAATGGTTTCCGGAATGTTTACCACAGAGACACCGAGAAAACAGAGGTTGCACTGAGTAGATCGTGATTGGTCATAACTCTTGCCACACACGCGCATCAATCGCCTGCTTGATCAACTCGATGAATTGAAGAGCCGTTTCGGCTCGCGCGAGCATCACCTCATCGAGCGAACACTCGCGCGCCTTGCTCGCCAAAAGATACCTGACGTTGACTCGCTGATTCGCTATCACGAGATTCTGCTTTTTCTCAGCGCCTATCCGCAGAGTGGGCGCAGCAGCCAACTGGCTGAGTCGCAGCTCAGAAGTTTCAGCAAGCGAGTAGCGGCCTTACGCGAGACGCAAGTCGATCTCGCAGCCTTGGACGATCCGGAAGTTTCAGGTATCGCCGGGTGGTCAGTAATTGACAGCTTCACTTACCACATCGTTCGCTGGCTGCTCCGGCGATATCCGTCGCAAGTTAACTTTGATTGGGATTGGTTTGACGATTCGAATCGACTCGGTGAAACGTGGCCGCGCTTTATGCCGCTGCTTGACGAGGACGCGTTTGTAGAAGCGAACGTTCCTTACCCGGAGTGGCTGCGCCTGGCCAAGGGAAAGACTAAAGAACTAACGTGGTTGCTCGGGCGGTTCGCAGCGCTCCGCAAGCCGGAAAGAGAAATTGCCGAGCTTTACAACTCGCAAAATCTTTTTGTGAACTGGACACCGAGTTATCGCGCTACGCGGACGGGCATGCGTCTGCCGGTTAAGCCGCGAAACATTTTCTATCATCCGGAGCCGCTCATTCAGCGCCGCGAAGTTTCCCTGCGCGATGAACTCAACCAGCCGGCCCCCGTTCTCAAACAACTTTCCCTAAAGCAAGGCGAAGCGATACTCGACCTGACGCGCGAGGCATCAACGCTGCGTTATCGCGAACTTTACGGCTTTACACACGGCGATCCGCGCCGAGTCTTGCACGCAAATATCGGACGCGGCGTAGACATTTTTGTTATGGGAGTGCCGCCAGAGAGACGTCTTCCTTTGCGCGCCTATCACGCTGCGATGATCTTCAAGAATGGCGTGCCCGTCGGCTATTTCGAAGGCCTCTCGATTTTCGAGCGGATGGAAAGCGGGTTCAATCTCTATTACACGTTTCGCGATGGGGAAACTGCCTGGCTCTACGCGCGCGTGCTAAATATTTTTCGCCACCTGCTCGGCGTAACCGTCTTCACACTCGATCCCTACCAGATCGGTTACGAGAACGAAGAAGGCATCGAGTCAGGCGCCTTCTGGTTTTATCGCAAGTTTGGTTTTCGTCCGACCAGTCCCGAGTTGATGAAAGTCGTGCTGAACGAGGAAAAGAAGATCGCCAGTCGTCGCGGTTATCGCACACCGCCCAGAACGCTGCGCCGGCTGGCCGAGAGTCCAATGATCTTCGAACTCGAACAGACAGGCTCGGGCGATTGGGATCGCTTTCAAGTACGCAATCTTGGCCTTGCCGTCCAACGACGAATGGCGGCGATGCATAGCAGTAACGCTGAGAACTTCAAGTCAGCGGCGGTCAAGAAACTTGCGCGCGCGATCGGAGTACGAAGCGACGGCTGGCCCAACGCGGCGCTGTCCGCTTTGAACGACTTCGCCGTCGCATTGTCCTTAGTTAAAGACCTGCGCGAATGGAGCGACGCTGAAAAGCGCGCTCTTGTGAGCATTATCCGCGCGAAATCCGGGGCGGACGAGAGCCGCTATTTGAAGCTGATGCAGAAACACGCACGCCTGCG
>JANLYZ010000218.1:0-1854 GCA_031365905.1 Chloracidobacterium sp.
ACTGCAGGAGATTATTGAATTTCTAAAAGAGCCGCAAAAGTTTCAAAAACTCGGCGGCCGAATTCCCAAAGGCGTGCTCATGATGGGCCCGCCGGGAACCGGCAAGACGTTGCTCGCGCGTGCGATCGCCGGCGAAGCAAATGTCCCCTTCTTCTCTATTTCCGGTTCCGACTTCGTCGAGATGTTTGTGGGCGTAGGCGCCTCGCGCGTTCGCGACCTGTTTGAGCAGGGCAAGAAGAATGCGCCGTGCATTATTTTCATCGACGAGATTGATGCGGTGGGCCGTCATCGCGGCGCTGGCCTCGGCGGCGGACACGACGAACGCGAGCAAACGCTGAATCAGTTATTAGTTGAGATGGACGGCTTCGAGTCAAACGACGGCGTGATCCTGATCGCTTCGACGAATCGTCCGGACGTACTCGATCCGGCATTGCTGCGGCCCGGACGCTTTGACAGGCGTGTCGTCGTATCAAGACCTGATGTGCGTGGTCGCGAAGGCATCTTGAAAGTTCACACGCGGAAGATTCCGCTCGGCGAAGATGTTGACATCAGCGTGATCGCGCGCGGCACACCGGGCTTCACCGGCGCCGACCTCGCGAACCTGGTTAACGAAGCGGCCCTCAACGCGGCACGTTACAATAAGAAGATGGTCGCGATGGCCGACTTTGAACTCGCGAAGGACAAGGTGCTCATGGGCGCGGAACGCAAGAGCATGGTGATCTCAAACGAAGAGAAGCGCGTCACTGCCTATCACGAAGCTGGACATACTTTAGTCGGTTTGAAAGTTCCGAACGCGGATCCGGTCCACAAGGTAACAATCATTCCGCGCGGCATGGCGCTCGGCGTTACGCAGCAACTGCCCGAAGGCGATCGTCACAACTACAGCGAAGAATATTTGCTGGGCCAGATTGCGATCCTGATGGGCGGACGCATTGCTGAAAACACTTTCCTCGGCAGCATCACCACCGGCGCTTCAAACGATATCGAACGCGCCACCGAACTCGCGCGCGCGATGGTTTGCGAGTATGGCATGTCTGACATGGGGCCGTTGACGTTTGGTAAAAAGGAAGAACAAATTTTTCTCGGCCGCGAGATTTCGCAACATCGCGACTTCTCGGAAGAGACGGCGATCAAGATCGACCAGCAAGTGAAAAAGATCGTCACGTCTCAGTTTGAACGCGCGAAGGGCATTATCGAAGATAATCGCGACACGATGGTCCGACTGGCTGAGTGTCTGCTCGAGCGTGAGACGCTGGATGGCGTTGAGATTCGCCGCATCGTTGCGGGACTGACGCTCGATGAAGTGGAACCAGCTGCGGATCCCGGCGGCGAAGATCGCCCGCAACTGAAAGAGCCGGCCAAACCAATGAAGCCACTGCTGCCGCCAATCACGGGCGGTAATCCAGCGCCGGCGTAACGTAGGACAGACATTCCTATCTGTCCCTTGGTCCTAGCAACAATTAATGGGGAGTGAGCAAAGGTTCGCTCCCCTTTCCTTTTGTCCGCAGATTACGCAGATTCCACTGATTAGTTACCTTACTGTTTGATTGAATCTGCGTAATCTGCGTAATCTGCGGATACGGGATATCATCGTCACATGCGCGAATGGCACATCACGAACGGTCGCACGCTACCCATCGGAACCCGCACGCTTGTGATGGGCATCTTGAACGTCACGCCCGACAGCTTCAGCGACGGTGGCGAATTTTTCTCACTCGACAAAGCAATCGGGCATGCAGAACAGATGATCGCGGAAGGCGCCGACATCATCGACGTAGGCGGTGAGTCAACTCGCCCCGGCAGTAACGCAATCGTCTCTGCTAAAGAAGAACTGGATCGGGTTCTTCCAGTCAT
>JANLYZ010000229.1:0-2642 GCA_031365905.1 Chloracidobacterium sp.
TGGACGGTGAAGCTGACGCAGAAGTTTGCTCCTGATGCGAAGGATCTCTCGCGGACGGTCATCACCAACATTTATCTGAGCGCTTTGGAAACGGAAACGCTGGCCATCTCGGATGCCAACGAGATTCGTAAGAACCGCTACCTGTTTGAATTCGAGGAAAGGCGGTTTTCCGTCGACATGTTTCTCGGTGATTTGTTTGGCCTGGTATTGGCTGAAGTAAGTTTTGAAACTGATGAAGAACTGGAGAATTATCCCCAGCCACCCTTTGCGATCGCCGAGGTTACCAATAATGAACTGTTCACCGGCGGCAAACTTTGCCAGAGGACGTTTGCAGATATTCGCGAAGCGATCAGGCAAAGCGGACTGGACAGATTCGAGTATGTGACATGAGGTACCCACCCGCTACCGCGAGGTGGTACTGACCTCATGACAATGCGACTTGGGTAATGACCAGTCATGGCCAAGTCAAACTACTAGTATTGAAATTCCCATCATGAGTTCAACCAAACAAATACTGACTGCTATCGCACTGATTGCCTTCCTCGCCTTCATTGGTTGCCGGAGGTCGTCTACCTCTAACGAACAAACCGCAGCCAGCCCTGGCGATGCACAAGAGCGCTTGCATCCGCAGAGCGGAGACACACCACCGGTTGAAACCAAATTCTTCGAAGGCTCGATTGGCAACGCGCTCGATCTGCAAATGAAACTGATGCGCGAAGGCGAGAAGTTAACCGGCTCCTATTCCTATCAGAAGGTCGGAGCCAAAATTGATTTGCGTGGCAGCGTCGACAAAGACGGCAATTTGAGTCTCCAGGAATTTGATTCCAGCGGCAGACAGACCGGAGAGTTTAAAGGACTCTGGAAGCAGACGGCCGAGGGAGCGATTGAGATTAAGGGAAACTGGAGCAAACCCAACAGCAACAAAAAGACGGCATTTGCGTTGCATCAGCAGCCGATTGAATTTAGTAAGGGCGTCGAGATTGCTTCCAAGCAAATCCGCGAGAAAAACAAGAAGCTGAAGTATGAAGTCGCCGCCGCGTATCCCCAGTTAACAGGATCGGTGGATCCCAACTACGAAAAGTTCAATCAAACCGTTCGTGGTTTGATCATAAAAAAGGTGGCCGACTTCAGGAAGGAAATGACCCCTGACCCTACAGACGAGCAGACTCCGGATGAGAATCCTGGGCTTGACGAATCCATGGGCAGCGACATCAACATTTTCTACCAGGTAGCACTCGCCAAAGACGATCTGATCGATGTTGCGTTTACGGTCAGCAGTTATTCCGCAGGCGCGGCGCATCCGAATTCCTACACGGAAGTTGTTAACTTCGATTTGAAAAACGGGAAGTTAATAAAACTTACCGACCTCTTCCAGCCGGGCGCGAAATACTTGCAGACCCTTTCCAACTATTGCATTCAGGACTTGAAGAAGCAGGCGAAAGCTCAAGGCGAAGGCGCGTTGCTGGATGAAGACTGGATTAAGAAGGGCGCCGGCGCTGAACTAGACAATTACGCTAACTGGGCCATCACGAAGAAGGGCGTGGAAATTACTTTTGATCCCTATCAGGTGGCTGCCTACGCCGCCGGCCCACAGACGTGTATGGTGCCGTATTCGGCGCTCAAAGACATCATCAAACCGGATGGTCCAGCACGACAGTTTATGAAGTAAGTTCTACCTACCCGGCCGCTGAATAGTCTGCCACGCGCGTCCGCGCAAAATAAATTGCCAACAGCAAAGCCACAATCATTATTGCCGAAGCCGTCCAGAACGTAACAAACAAAGAGTGATTGCTCATGAAGTGTGACTCGCCGTTTCGGCCGGGGTTGGCAATAGCGCTGTGAATCAACAGTGCTGCCAGTGCCGGGCCAACCGCTCTGGCCAAACTTGCGACTGACTGAGTCACACCTAAGACGCTTCCTTGTTCACCCGCCCCCACGCTTTTAGAAGCCAGACTCGTCAGCGAGGGCGACGACAGAGAGTTGCCGATTGAGAAGAGCCCGCCGCCAACCAGAAGGGCCGCTAGTCCACCTGCCTCCGGTCCGACAAAAGGAACTGCGAAGAGACTGCCGGCAAACAGAAAGGCGCCGAGGATCACGAGCGACAATTCGCCGAAGCGCTTAACCAACCGCCCAATCAATCCACCCTGCACGATGACTGCGAGAATGCCGACGTAAGCGAAGAGGTAGCCGGTGTGTTGCGCGTCGTAGCCGAAGCGGAACATCGTGTAGAGCGAAAATGCCGTGGTCATTATTGAGAAAGCGACGATGAACAGGAAGTAGATAACCAGCACGTAGCCTAGCCGCGGGTCACGAAGTGATTGGAGCAATTGCGACAAGCCTCTGCCGCCGGCCGCCGATACCCGGGCGGGATGATCTGGCGTCACAGTCTCTGGCAGAGTGAAGTAAAGCAAGAGTGCGTTTGCGAAACACAGTGCGGCTGCAAACAAGAACGGCACGGCAACGCCCCAACGGCTCAGTATGCCGCCGATGGCTGGGCCAAAAATAAAACCAAGACCAAAGGCTGCTCCAATCAGGCCCATCCCCTTCGCGCGATTCTCCTTAGTTGTGATGTCGGCAATGTAGGCCTGGGCCGTCGAGATGTTTCCGCCAGTAATGCCGTCAAGGATGCGGCCCACGAAGAG
>JANLYZ010000258.1:0-5451 GCA_031365905.1 Chloracidobacterium sp.
AGCCGGGCCCAGCTCGAGCCGAGACAGATCGACCAACTGATTGAGGCTGGCCAGCAATTGCATTCCGGAGTTCTGAATTTTTTGGCAGAAGCGCTGCTGTGGCTCGCTCAACTTTTCCTGATCAAGCATGATTTCCGCGAAGCCGAGGATTGACGTTAAAGGCGTGCGCAACTCATGCGACATGCGCGCCAGGAACAACGAACGATAATGCGAAACGTGTCGCAACTCGCGGTTGGCGTCTTCAAGCTCAACCGTTCTTAACTGAAGTTGCGCGATTAAATCGGCGACACGTTGATCGTCTACCTGCGTCACCACAGCTCTCTTGTTGTTGCCTTTGAACCTATTAGCCACTTGCGTTCCCTGTCGTCGGGAATCGTGGATCGTCAGCGGGTGAAGCCGAAGCTCCCACCACCTACGCGCCGCAAATTGTTTCGGGAAGTTCAATATAAGACTGCACCGATTGAGTGTCAAAGCCGTGCTTCTTTCTTAACTAAATCGTGCGTTATGATGCTGCTCGTTGACACGCGCGCCGCCGTTTCGCGAATATCCAAGGCAACACAACAATGGGCAAACTCACAGAGCAACCGCTGGCTGAACTCATTCGCGAGATCTCAATTAAGGGTTTATCAGGCACCTTGCGCGTCGAACACGAACGCGTGCAAACGGCGATCTATTTTGACAAGGGCCAGCTCATCTATGCGGCTTCAAACCTCCGCACTTTGCGCTTGCGCGAATACCTCACCAGCCACGGCCTCCTCTCAGGAAAACAGACCGCGCAGCTGAACAATAACCAGTCAGACTTGGATCTCGCAGCCGCGCTCGCAGCGGCCGGGACCCTTAGGCAAAAGGATATCGATGCGTTGCTCGCCACGCTGGTCAGCGACGTCTTGCGGGTCTCACTTTTGTGGCTGGAAGGAACCTGGGAATTCGATCCACGCGCCCGCCTGGTCGACCCGGTTCGCGTGGAGGTGGAGACGTCAACCCTGTTGCGCGAAGCCGCACAAAGAATGCCCATCAACTTCGTGTCGGGCCGCTTTCGCAACCCGGGCGAAGTGATTTCGCGCGCCGCGAAAGTAGATCGCGCCACTAAGTTTCAACCGACCGAAAGCTTTGTTCTTTCTCGTCTCGATAAACCGTTATCGCTGGAGGAGCTGGTTTCGCTCAGTGGTCTGCGCGAGCCGGAGGCCCAGCGCGTTATCTACGGCCTGGCCCTTGCTGACCTGGTAACCCGCGAACACTGGCAAAATGCTTTTCGGACTGAAAGCCCAAAGCCGGGCAGAGAGCAACCAACAGCTCCAATTACAACTGCAGCCAGCAGCGCGCAGTCGGAACAGTCTGACAACTGGATATCGGCCGACATCGAGAATGAAGCGGTGGAAGAATTTTTGAAACGACTCGCGACAGCGATCTCTCATTACGAAGTGCTCGAACTGCCGACAACGGCGAAGCTAAACGAAATCAAAGATACTTACTACGCGATGGCGCGTCGTTACCATCCCGATCGCTTTCATTTGAAATCCGGGACGAAGCTTCACGCCCAAATAAGTTCGGCCTTTGCTCGCGTTACTCAGGCCTATGAAACGCTGGCGAATCCCAATGCGCGAGCGGGGTATGACCAGACGCTCGAAAGAGCCCGGCAGTTTGCCCAAGTCGAAGCAAAGGCCGATAAGACCTCTCGCGCCGCTGAATCGGGCGAAGCGTTCGACGATGAAAGCGCTGATTCCGAAACAGGAGTGGGGCGCGCTCAATACTGTTTCAAGGAAGGCTTTGGCGCGCTGGAGCAGGGACGCATCAGTGCGGCGATCAAATACCTGGCTCAGGCCGCACGCCTTGCGCCGCAAGAGGCGCATTATCGTGCTTACTACGGCCGCGCGCTCGCAGCCGATCCAAACACGCGCCGGCTGGCGGAGAACGAGATTCAGGCTGCGGTTAGACTGCAGCCGGCGAATGCTGCCTTTCGTACAATGCTGGCTCAGTTGTATTTTGATCTGAAGTTTCACCGTCGCGCGCAGACGGAGCTTGATCGGGCGCTGGCAATTGATCCGCATCACGCTCCCGCGAACCTGCTGTTGCGCAAACTGGAAAAGTCGCGCAAGGTAGGATGATTGAGTGATGAGTGATTGGTTTTGAGTTCTTAGTTTTGAAGTCTCAGATCTGAGGTTTAAAATTTGAGATCTGGAATCTAGAAGCTGGAATCTGGAATTCGTCCAATGTCCACAATCTACCGCCAAACTGAAAAGGAACGCGCCGCACGCGAGGCTTATTTGCAACTCGCCGCGGCCGCCGACGAGTTTGAGCAGTATAAGAACCCACACGCGGTGCGTATAGCCGCCATCGCCGAAAAGATCGCCGAGTCGTTTCATCTGGCTTCCCAGGATCGCCGGTCGCTACGCACCGCCGCGCGTATGCACGACCTTGGCGAGGTTGCCATGGAGCGCGAGTACATCCAGCGTGGTGGAAAGCTTACTGAAGAAGAACGGATCGACCTCGAGCGGCATCCGGTCATTGGCGAACAGGAAGCCGCGCGCGCCGGTGCCGATCGCGACGTGCAACTACTGGTACGCTGGCATCACGAATGGTGGAACGGTTCCGGCTATCCCGACGCGCTCCGGCAAAACGAAATTCCGCTGGCGGCGCGCATTCTGCGCGTGGCGGATTCATATGCCGCGTTAACTGACGCGCGACCGTATCGGCCGGCAATGACTGAAGAAGCAGCCCGCACCCAGATCATCGATCGCGCCGCCATCGAGTTTGATCCGGTGGTGGTCAACGTGCTGCTTTCGCTGACGGACCTTCAAGAGCTGCGTTCTTTCGCAAAGCCGGAGGATCCAATTGCCGACGCAGCCGCGACGCCCGATGACGACGGCTGGAATCTTTTTTCGCTGTTCATGAAGTGAGCTGCTGTAACGCAAACTGCTAGTTTGCGGTGTTAAAAAACATGGAACTGAAGAGCAACTTCGCAAACTAAAAGTTTGCGTTGCCTTCATTCAGGAAGAATCAATAGTGAGTTACGTCCCGTCCACAACTTTTCCGAACGGCTGGCTAAACTTCGAACTTAGCGTCCTGCGGCGTTTGAAGTTTTCTTCGATCGCGCTTCCCTTCACCGGCGAGCCGAGCCTTGGCGCACAACTGAAACGCTGGCAGGTGCGCATCGCCGCCAACGATCCGCTAATCTGGGCGCACATCAAAGCAACAGCGCTGATTGAAAATGAATTTGAGCGCCTGGCTGAAGAAGATCTGGAAGCGCTACTTGACGATGCCTACGTTCCGCGCGACCGGCTCGACAATCCGGCGCTGCTTAATTGGTTTAATGAGACTGACGCCTGGTGGTTTGATACAGTCCGCTTCAATGCCGAGCGGTTCGACAATGAATACAAGCGCGCGCTCGCATTGACACTCGGCATGATGGTGGGTGACTACGTGCTCTCCTTCACCGCCGAGACCCGTCATCAGCGTGAACCGTTCTCCCTCTCGCGTGTGTTCCGCGAGTTTGCCGCGGCCTTGCCCTATCCTTACCGGAACTCGCTGCACAGCAAAGCTACCAACCATGACGTTCGCAGCTTCGTCGCCGAACAACGCCACACTGATCTGCTTTTCCTGCGACTGCCGGCGCCGGCGCAGCCGCAACCCGCACAAAACTATGCATTCGCCTGGCGCGAAGAGTGGTTGCAGGGCGGCGACGATTTTTGGGGAAACTTTGAAAAGGCCCGCGCGGGAAAACTCGGCTCGCGCGTTCAGAGCAAACAACAGTATCTGGGTCTGGTCGAGGACCTGCTGCGCACCGCTTCACATCTGCCTGCTTGGGCCATAGCGCATACGGAAAATGGTTTCATCTCGACGGACGAACTGGTCGATACCGTGAGCCGCGTGCGCAAAGTGGATGCAGTTTACTCAAAAGACTTTTCGGATTTACTCGGCGTGCGCGCGGCGATCGTTACGGCGATGGGCTGACCTGCTCCTCTCAACCCGTAGCCGAATAACATCTCCATTGCGATTGAAGCTCTGCGGATCACTCGCGTCGTAGCTGCTGTCTGAAGGATCGGGTTGGTCGAAGCGCGAGTGCCAGCGATTCGAGCGGCGGAACATCGCTTCATCGCTGCCGTTTGCGTCGCGTTCGTAGCTGGTGAACTTCTTCGGTTGGAACGCCGCGTTGTTTGAGCGGTTGGTGTCCGCACCCCACGGGTCCATTTCAATCGTGCTGACTACCGCTCCAAGATTGTTCGTCACTCGCTTTGACTTGGTTATCGGATCTTCGTGTACCCAGTAACTCTTTACTCCGGTCTTCGCAGGCGTTCTCACCACCAACAATTGTCCACCGAGATACAGATACTCCCGCGTCCTCGCTCCGTTGCTACTCATCTCCGCCACCACCTGCCCGCCCAGCACAGTTGAACGCAGATAGTAAGTGAGGGTGCTGGTGTCGCTCTTCTTAACCCGCAGACCGTCGCCGTCGTACCAGTTTTGCAAGTTGGTGTAAGTAGACGCGGTCTGCTGGCCGGTGGCGTCATAAGTAAACTGTTGCCCAATATCGTTGGTTAAGTTCCCGGCAGCGTCATAGCTGAAACCATTGCGCTGGTTGTTGGTGTAGTTGTAATAGATGTCGCTCGTCTGGCCGGCCGTGCCGCCCTGCACTTCACCGCCCCAGCCGTACTTGTGCGTTACATTTCCCCAAACGTCGTAATCGTAGCCTTGCGAGTAGGGGCCGTCCATCGTGCCCCATTGGCCGGAATAGGCGTGGGCCCGTGCTTCCGCGCCCGAGTGAGAAATCGCCAGCCGCCCCACGTTGTCGTATTCGTACGAACGATCGAGGGTGGCGTCGTAGATGCTGCCGGCGTAGGTCACTCGTCCGGTGTGTTCATTCAGGTAGTCGTAATTGTAGTTGTAACCGAGCACGCCCGACACGTCCCACTTGGTGGGCCGCAGCCGATTGTCGAAAGTTGTCGACAAAGACGTGCCATCGCCATAGCTCATTCCTTTGATGGCGCCAAACGCGCGATAGGTAAGCCCGGTGGCATATTGCGGCGCATTCAAACTTAGGCCGCCAGTCACTCTACTGATGCGTCCTGCTTTGTCGTAGCTGTAGTTCACTCCGCTCCACGGATTCGACATGCTCGACAACTCGCCGACAAGATTGTACGAGTAGCTCAATTGGTAAGAAGCCAGGCCGCTGAAGGTCCGCGTCTCGGACGTCATCTGGGAAAGGTTGTTGTAAGCATACTGAACATATCCCAAGCCGTCCGTCATTGCTTTGCGATTGCTCGCCGCGTCGTAGTCGAAGTGGACGTTGGACGTGGCCGCAACGCCAGCCGGCACGCCATAGCTGAGGTCCGTAACCAGGTGGCGCGGATTGTAGGTAAAGGTCGTGGTCGCGCCGCGCGCGTCGGTCATGACATTGGTCGTGTCGTCCGCGTTGTAAGTGTAGTTTGTCGCGCCCTGTTCCGGCGTCGTTCG
>JANLYZ010000280.1:0-13797 GCA_031365905.1 Chloracidobacterium sp.
CAAAGATGAAACTTAAATTTCTGCCTTCGCCCGGGACAACCGTGATCTCCTCCGTCTGCTCACCGAAACGTTCATGCCACGCAACTACGGTGTACTTCCCCGGCGGCAGGCCTTCGATTTTGTAATTGCCAAGCTCATCGCTGACAGCAAAGAAAGGATGGTCGAAGACACCGACATACGCCTTCTCCCAGGGGTGTTGATTGCACTTGAACACAACGATATCTGGGCGTTTAAAGATGTGCTCTAACGATGACGTTTCAGCAAGCTGCGTCTGATTCCAATCAGGATTGTTCCTCGACACTGCATGCGTGTTGTGATTTGTAGGATCACGATTAAAGATTAGTAAGGGTTGTCCCACACGCATTCCCAGCACGTGAGGCAGATAGCGACAACCTCGATGGTCCAGCACAATCGGTGCAGACGGCTGCTCGAAGCTATATGCATCCAGCATCTCACTCTTGATGGAAATAAGAACGTTGGCGAGCTGTCGTTTCTTGCCTGCCATCCACTCGGTTCTAAGGGTCGGGTTAACCTTATGGCAAATCGGATCAGCCCAAGTGACAATTCGGACATTCTTTGGTCGCTTGCCTGTGAATCTTATGGTTCCCGAAAGCGTCGCTTCGTGGCCAGTGCGAACATAGGGCTTCTTCGCACTTAAGATACGAGCGTCCTGCGCTGACGAAAGCGCCGCGACCGCGAAACAGATTGTGACGACCAGGGCTATTTTGAGGAGTCGGAACGCGGTCAAAACAATTTTCCTTTGATCAAATGCCTGCGGGAACCAACTCCCATCGCTTGGCACGCTCGATCAGTGCTTCCTCAAGTTGCGGCCAATCGTGCAGGGTAGCCGGATCGAAGTCGGCCCCATTCGGCCAAACAAGCGTGTGCACTTCCGGGTCTATTCGAACCTGATTGAAGAGGTAGAGGTCCCGTAGCGGCCTGTATAACTCACCCGCGAGAACTGGGTGGAAGTCGATCGTCTGTTCCGTCTGATCGTCAAACGTGATCAGAAGCTTATACGGTCCCACGATTTGGAAAGCAGTAACTTGGTAAATCTCGTGAGTCATGAGCACGTTTCCTTTGGACCGACTGGGCACATCTAACTGGTAGCATTCAATGAGCCCGCGGTAGCGGGCGGAAGCATAAAGCCCAGGGTGAAGCGAAGCGAACCCTGGGTTAGCTGCGGTTAATGATTAGCAGCCCGCGAAGCGGGCGGCAGCACCTCCGCGAACGCTATCGCCCGTTTCACGCTAACTAATTTTACTTCAACTTTCCTGGGGCTTGCGCCCCAAACTTTACGCCTTCGCCTGCTCCGCAAACTAATGAAGTAACTTGCGAGCAGTGCGAAGAGCTTCGGCAACGCGCTCCGGCGCCGTGCCGCCAACGACTGATTTGCTGGCCAACGTTCGTTCCAGAGTGAGAGCTTCAGACACGTCATCCTGAATCTCACTCGAGAACAAGCGCAGTTCATCCAGCGTCAACTCGCCCAATTCAATTCGCTGCTCCAGCGCGCGAATCACAATTCTTCCCACCGTCTCATGAGCTTCACGAAACGGCACGCCCTTGCGCACCAGATAGTCCGCGAGCTCGGTCGCATTCATCATCCCCTGCGACGCCGCGGCGCGCATGCGCTCAATATTCAGTTTCACGTTTCCGAGCACTAACGCCGACACTTCGAGACACGCATGCGTCGTATCAAACGCAGCGAAGACCGCTTCCTTGTCTTCCTGCATGTCTTTGTTGTAAGCGAGCGGCAAGCCCTTCAGCATCGTCAAAAGCGAAACGGTGTGACCAAAAACGCGGCCCGCTTTCCCGCGCACGAGTTCCATCGAGTCGGGATTCTTCTTCTGCGGCATCAAGCTCGAGCCCGTCGACACTGCATCGCTCAATTCGAAAAACCCGAATTCCGAGGTTGAGTAAAGTATTACTTCTTCCGCCAGCCGTGAAAGATGAACCATGATGAGCGAACAGCAACCGGCAAACTCAACACAGAAATCGCGATCGCTCACTGCGTCCACGCTGTTGCGCGAAACGCTTTCAAAGCCCAACTCGCGCGCGACCGCTTCTCTGTCAATTGGAAACGATGAGCCCGCGAGCGCTGCCGAACCGAGCGGCAGAACATTAACTCGCTTTCGCGTCTCCCCGAGCCGTTCGCGATCACGCGCGAGCATCTCGAAGTAGGCGAGACACCAGTGGGCGAAGAGAATCGGCTGCGCGCGTTGCAGATGTGTGTAGCCGGGCAAGACCGCGTCGGAGTTCGCTTCCGCGAGATCCAGGAACGCTTCCTGAGTTGCACGCACGTGAATTAGGAGTTGATCGATCGCTTCTCTTGACCATAACCGCAGGTCGGTCGCAACCTGATCGTTGCGGCTGCGACCAGTGTGCAACTTCCGGCCCGCGTGTCCAATCAGTTCCACCAGCCGCGCTTCAACAAAGGAGTGAACATCCTCGGCAGGCATTTCATCGAAGTAGCCGTCGTCGGCTGCGCCCCGCTCCAGGATAGTTTGCAATCCTTGTTTGATCTTGTCGGCTTCTTCATTACTAATCACACCGGCGGCAGTAAGTGCGTTGCAATGCGCAACGCTCGCGCGCACATCAACGGCGAACAGTCTGCGATCAAATGCGAAGGAATTATTAAACGTCGCAAACGACGGATCCGCCTCTTGGGCAAATCGACCGCCCCAAAGATTCTGGTTTTTGGTCATTAGTTATTTCCGTTCGGCCCACCTGTTCGAGCAGCCGACAATTTACAACGCGAGCCTCCGATATGAAAGACGAGCGGCAGACTCTCTAGTCAGGTGAATCTTCTACGTTAGTCATTTGGACTTCTGCTGTCTTCATAAGGCGACACTCTTATGAAGTGGGATTGCCCTCGCTTCGTCAAGCCTAACAAAAGACGGGTCATACATCTTGGCATATCGACAGGCATGTTAGTTGCCATATCGACAGACATGGCCGATTTCTGATGTTAGAGATCGTATTTTCGCAGATGGGCTTTCTAGATTAGTTACTGTCTCGCTTCCCCATCCTGCCTGTTTGCAACTCACACTCAAGGAGAAAAATTATGCCAACCAAAGACTCTTCACCATTAAGCAGCGGTATGACCCAAGCTGGCGCTTCGGCGTTAGCTGCGGGCATCTCGGTTGAACTATTCGGTCACGTTACCCTGGTTGAAGGGTATGCGCTGCCGAATTTCCTCGGCTGCCACGCTCTGGTCACTCTACGCGATACACCTGGTAAGACTGTTGCAGTCTTAACCAGCGCGCGCAATCTACAGAACCTGCTGGAGACGGCTCTGGCTACCGGAAATCTCATCGCTTTCCGGGGAAGCAAGTCATCAAGCCCGCCAACTCCTCTTGGCGGAACATGGGCTGTGGATGTGTACCTGATTGACAGCATGATTCTGTACGGCGGCCACTGAGAATCAACGCCGCGGGGCGAGGTAAGGCGATGCGCGCCCTACCTCGCGCCAGCGCGATCACAAAGCAGCGATCTGCGATGTTGCGATCCTCAACCGCTATCCTGCCGGTTGCTGAAACTTCACATTTCACGCGCGCGTCCTCAAAGTCTCCTCAACTCTCAAAAGCCTCACGGGACCGCTCGCTCTTATCATAAAGAAACCACTCGGTTATTTCTGTAGCCTTGCCCAAGTTTGGCGACCAGGCTTGCTTTCACGTCCGGCCACTCCGCTGCAATGATGCTAAAGCAAACCGAATCACGGATGCGACCACCCGGCATGATCATGTGATTGCGCAGGATGCCTTCCTCCTTCGCGCCCAGGCGAAGAATCGCCGCGCGCGACTGTTCGTTAAGAACATCCGTAATAAACTCGACGCGATTAGATTGCCAATGCTCGAACGCGTGGGTCAACAGCAACAACTTTGCTTCCGTGTTTACTGGGGTGCGTTGCGCGCTTCGGGAAAGCCACGTGTAGCCGATTGCGACGCGCCGGTCCTTAGTTTGAATTTCATAAAAACGCGTCGTGCCAACAATGCTACCTGTTGGCTTCTGAACGATAACAAAGGGCAGCTCGCTTCCCTGCCCCTGGGCCTTGAGTGCTTCGTTGATGTATTCGCCCACCGTGTCGCGCGTGGGGACGACGGTCATGATGGAATTCCAAAGCTCGCCATCGGCAGCCGCGGCGATGAGCCCTTCATCGTGCGCAAGAGACAAAGGCTCCAGGCGCATGTGCTGACCTTCGAGAGTTAATGGAGCGATTTCCATTGTCTTCCTAATACAACCCGAAGGGTTGGAAGAAAGTAGCCGGAGGTCGAAGCGCAGCGAAGACCTCCGGTATTAGCAATACGATAGTCCGCACCCCGAAGGGGTGCAAGATTCCGCTGCGCTTCACCTTAGCTCCACGCTTCCGCCTGCTTACTCAGGCTTCGCAGAGCCGGCAGGCGGCTGTAGTCCCGCCGTGATCGCGCTGGCGTAAGCGGCGGCATCCATGGGTACCCCAGAACCACAGGCCTGAGAGTTGAGGCAATTCTCGATGGCGTCGTAAATATAGATCCAACCACCCTGAATGCCTTCAGGTTGCCAGCCTTGTAAGGTGCTCGTGACAGTAGCGGGACAAAAATTATCATAACCCGGAGTACACGCCGGCGGATGGACACACCAGAAACCGGGAAAGACAAATCCCTTAGCGTCGAACGTGCCTCCCATTGCGTTTTGAATGGCTGTGATCCAATCCTGAGGATCATTATTTGCACCACCGTCGTAGCATTGCAAATTGAACCCGGTCACAAGGCCGGGAGACTTGCTATCGATGGCCGCAAGCCAACCAGCCCAGATATCCCACTCAACATAGGGACAAAAAGTGATCTGCTTACACCCGAGCGACTGTAGCATGAGCGCAAAATCCACCACGGTAGTCGCGTCATACACGTCCTCGTTATCGAAATCGATTCCGTCAATAGCGGGAAGCGCGTTGAGAAGTACCTGAAAGTTGTTGTAGATGACACCGCCTTGCTGAGTGCCTAGCGATTGAATGTTCGCGAATGGGCCGAGTATCGATAATAGAACGCGGTTCACAGAAGTCGTCCCCTGTTTAAAGCTGGCAAGTTGTGTGTTCCAGTCGGAGTCTCCAATGTACTTTCCTCCGGATACAACCGGCGTATCGTTAAAGGCGAGATCGCCATTGTCAGCGATGTGAATACACCAGGCGACCACCGTCGTAAATCCCGAGCTCTGCACATCCGCCAGCGCGCCGGACACGAAGAACGCCCCGCCACCATAGATCAAGCTTGTAGTGTTCATTTTTTTCTCCTTCTTTGGATGAGTGAAAGGGTGCCGGCAAATGCTGTTGCCAGTCAGCCGACGTGAGGTTTACAAGAAAGGCTCTCGTCAGTAGAAGCGCGATGATATGACGCAGACACCATGCCTGTGCTCGCAAGGTGTCAATGTTCTCACGGAAGGTTCAATAACGCATCGCGTCGCTGGGAAAGGACGTGCAGTGAACCTACCAACGAGGCTGCGAAGCAGCCGGCAGAGTGTTAGCCCCGCGCGTAGCGAAGCGGAGCGTGGGGACATTCAATGGAACTACCGAGCCTGAGGAGCTGGCGACAGATCCGCTCTGGGCTAGTCATCTGTCGCCCGCTACGCAGGCTCATTGTCTTTTTTGGTTAACTTTCCCCAGGCTCGCAAAGCCTCGCCAGGGGCTAACGCTCTACCGCCTGCTGCGCAGGCTCATTGAAGAGTCTTCCTCAAAAGGCACTGCTCTAACATAGGCAGAGAAGGCGCATGGCATTCAATCTTCACCGCAAGAGTCATCATTTTTAAGGCTGCGCCGGAATCAGTGCTTAACTATGATTACCGACACACTATCAGCCTTTTCCAAGTCCTGCTTGAATTCAACTTCATCTCTGATTGAACCAAGGTCATATACTACAAACAAAAGCGATGAGTATTGTTTGCTGTAAGCCATAATATCTGCATTTATCTCATCAACTATGACTTTGCTCTTTGCCTTACCCTTAGAGAGCTTCACTTCGAGCGCCAAACCGAGCTTCGGAAAAATGAAATCGGGATAACCTCTTTTACTGAGATCTTTATCCTTCCAATCTCGCGATCATAATCAATTCCTTTGGTATAACCCCGCCCGATTAGAAGCTGCTCTATTGCGTTTTGTACTTCTAACTCTTTATTGGGGAGCGTGAAGATAGCTCTGCGTAAGTGCGCTTGGAAGAAGTTGCTGAGATTTGTGATTTCGTCGGCCTTCAGGTCGAGCTTATTTTCAAGATATGCTTTCAGAATCGACAGATTTGCGTGAACAGATTCGAATAATTCCTTCTGCTGGATCGGGAGCGTATCACAATTGCCTGGCACTTTGTTGATGTCATAGAGATCAGCAATCGTCTCAATGGGGATAACCGCTGATACGTTGCTGAACAGTTGATTATATTTACGAATGTACTGCCTGTAGCTAGCGTATTTCCACTGGCTTGCAGAATCCGCACCACGACTACTGTCCATTGATTCCAAAATGGCATTAGCATACCGAAGGGCTTCTTTAAGCTGTTCGCGTATATTCTCCACACAATTATCTTAACAGAGGTCGCAATGTTTGGTGGGTGAGGGACAGACTGGAAAGTCTGTTCTACTTTTTGGCGCCCTCTTTTTCGATCGCGCCTTCTGTTGCCGCTGGTTCATCCTTAGGGACCTTCTCGCCAAGCACAACGCGGACCTCGTGAGTTTGGCCGTCATCGACTAATGGAACCTCGTCGTCGGATTGGACAGTGCCGTCCAGTTCGACAATCGCGACGCCGCGGCTGAGGCCGTGTGGGTTCTCAACCTTAATGTGATAGGTCGTGCGTTCACGCCGGTAAGTTATTTCAAAGTCGCGCCACCAGCGCGGCACGCAGGGATCGATTTGCAAACGCTCGCCGCGGAGTTTGAAGCCGAGGATGGATTCCAGTCCGGCGCGATACATCCAACCAGCCGAGCCGGTGTACCACGTCCAACCGCCACGACCGGTATGCGGCGGCACAGCATAGACGTCTCCCACGGCCACGTAAGGTTCCACTTTGTATTTGTGCAGCCCGGCGCGCGTTGAGGAGTGGTTCACTGGATTCAAGAGCGAGAAGAGCTCGCCAGCACGTTCGCCGTCGCCGAGCATTGCAAACGCGATCAAGGTCCACAGCGCGGCGTGCGTATACTGGCCACCATTTTCGCGCACGCCCGGCACGTAGCCCTTAATGTAGCCAACGTCAAGCTTGCCTTTGTCAAAGGGCGGCGTAAAAAGAATCACGAGGCCGTCGCCCCGCTGAATCAAATATTCCTCGACCGCGGCCATCGCGCGCTGCGCTCGATGACTTTCAGCCGCGCCGGAGATGACCGACCACGACTGCACAATCGAATCGATGCGACACTCATCGTTTTGCACCGATCCGAGCGGCGTGCCGTCGTCAAAGTACGCGCGCCGATACCAGTCGCCGTCCCAACCCTTTTCCGCGAGCGCCATTTTCAGTTTTTCGAGATGCTCGCGATAGCGATCGCCGTGCGGCTGGTCGTTTCGCAGATCGCAAAAGGGCGCAAACGCGGCAAGCGTAGTGTAGAGAAACCAACCGACCCAAACGCTTTCGCCCTTGCCCTGCTGGCCGACTCGATTCATGCCGTCGTTCCAATCGCCGCCGCCCATCAGCGGGAGGCCGTGTTCGCCCACCGCCAAACTCCGATCGAGCGCTCGAATGCAGTGTTCAAAAACTGAAGCCGACTCGGTTGAGACTTGCGGCTGCATGTAGATTTCCTGCTCTTCCGGTTTCAAGAGCGGCTGTTCAATAAATGAAACTACTTCATCGAAAACGGAGAAGTCGCCGGTGATGTTTGCGTAGAACGTCGCCACAAACGGCAGCCACAAAAGATCGTCGGAAAAACGCGTGCGCACGCCGCGTCCCGTCGGCGGATGCCACCAGTGTTGCACGTCGCCTTCCTTAAACTGATGACTCGCGGCCAGAACGATCTGTTCGCGGGCGATGGCGGGACTGCTATAGACGAGCGCCATCACGTCTTGCAACTGATCGCGAAAACCAAACGCGCCGCCAGATTGATAGAAAGCCGAGCGCGCCCAGATGCGACACGCGAGGGTTTGATACAGCAACCAGCGATTGAGCATCGTATCCATCGCCAGGTCAGGAGTCTTCACCTCCACGGTCCGCAGCAACGCGTCCCAATGCCTTAGCACTTCCTCAAACGCGCCGTTCACATTTGCGGGCTGGGCAAATTTTTCGATCAATGACTGAGCTTCCTCTTTCGAAGCAGCTTCGCCAAGCAGGAAGACGACCTCGCGCGCTTCATAGGGCGCGAGTTCCACAGTGACCTGCAAAGCGGCACAGGGATCGAGCCCGGCGCCATCGCGTCCTGCAAGGTTCACGCGCCGCAGCGCCGCGGGCTGCGACAACGTGCCGTTGCGACCAACAAATTCCTTGCGATCACACGTAGCGCTCGACACTCTTTCGTTGGTCGCTGCAAAAGCCACGCGACTGGCGAACTCGTTGTTGAAGGGATTGCGCGCAAAGATTGAGGCGGTCGATTGATCGATCTCCGTCATCACGTAAGGCGCGGACGTGGTGCGCTGCACGCCGAGCACAAGCTCATTGTAAAGCGTGATCGTCAATTTACGTTTCCGGTCTGTGCGATTGCGCAAACGCAACAGCGAAATCTTTACCGGCGACTCGAGCGGCGCAAACAGCAACAGTTCCTGTGAGATGCCGTGGCTGGTGTGTTCGAAGACGCTGTAGCCCTGTCCATGGCGGATGATGTAAGGCTCTGGTTCCCGAATCGGCAAGGGCGTCGCCGACCATAAAGTGCCGGTATCTTCATCGCGCAGGTAGACAATCTCGCCCGGCGGATCGCTGACCGCATCGTTGGACCAGGGCGTCAAACGGTTCTCGCGACTGTTCACACTCCAGGTATAACCCGCGCCGGTTTCGCTAACCTGAAAACCAAAATCGTTTTTGTTCGCGATGATGTTTGACCACGGAGCCGGCGTCCACTGTTCCGCGCCGAGCAGAATTACATACTCGCGGCCGCCCTGATGAAACCCACCAAGACCATTGAAGAAATCCAACTCGGGCCGCGCCACGGTCGCTTCCGGATAAGTTTGCGAAGCTAGCCGCGGAACGAAAGACGCCGGCACCGGCTCCGACACTTCCGGTCGCTCGAGTTGATCTTCAAGCAGACCGCGTTCGCAAACGATCACCACGCGCGCGACGGAGTGAAGCAGAATGCGATCCGCCTCTGGCATCTGATCGGTGCGGCGCAGGAAAACGCCGCCGGGCTTGTCCTGCAAAAACCCCAGGCCGCTGGTGCGAATCATGGTTTCCAATTCTTTGTGAAGCAATTGCAGATAGGTAGTAGGATTGTCATTGAGAATTACCAGATCAATTCGGAGCCCCTTGTAATGCAAATACTCATGACCGCGCACCAGCTTGCGCACCGTGGGAAGATCTTCGGCCTTATCAATTCGCACCACCAGAATCGGCACGTCGCCACTGATTCCGTAAGTCCACAAGCTCGATTGCGCGAGGGTGTTGAGCGCGAGCACGTGTGGCCGCGGCCGCAGCGAAGGGTCGGAATAAACAATGCGTGAAGCCAGGCGCTGAAACAAATGCGCTTCTTCCGCATCGATATTCAGGTGCGTCATTTCAACTTGCGCCTTCGTCCACGACAGCCGCACTTCGCGTTCGAAAGTATTCGGATCGTGATACTTGTCCGCCAGCATCATTGCCTCTTCGCGCGAACGCGCCACGATCGTGCTGAAGGAACAGCGAACCGTTTCGCCCGGCGGGATTCTTACGCGACGGCGCAAGCTAAACACCGGATCGAGCACCGCGCCGGTTGTGTTCGACAACGGACGGTCTTCCATTACGGCAACCGGATCGGCAGGCGTGTGACCGCGGCCAAGGAACCGGGCACGGTCAGTTTCGAATTGCACCGCGCCCACCGAGTCGCCCTCGACCACTACCACATGAGCGCCCCAGATGGGTTCGTCTTCGCTCGAACGCTGACGGCGATGGGCCAGGATTGCGTTTTCCGCCGCGAAGAATTCAGTTTCGATGAAGAGATTACTAAAGGCCGGATGGGCAGCATCGGCCTGTGGCGTGTTTAGGACCACTTCCGCGTAGCTCGTTAATTCAATTTCGCGCGTGCGCGTCGAGTTGTTGGTTAACGAAACGCGCCGCACCTCAGCATTGTCTTCAGCGGAAACCACAATCTCCAGGTGGGTCGTAATGCCGGCATCAGTGCGCCAGAAGTCTGCCTTGTCTTCCGCAAAAGCAACTTCATACGACTGCGGCCGTTTATTCACCGGCTGGTAGCCAGCCGACCAAACCGCTCCGCTGCGGACGTCGCGCAGATAAACGAAAGTGCCCCAGTTGTCGCGCGTGACATCTTCGCGCCAACGCGTGACGGCGTTCGCGCCGCTATTGGAATAGCCGCCGCCGGCGACTGTAATCATCACGTTGTAAGTTCCGTTCGAAAGCAGTTGCGTGCGCGGCGACTCTGAATCCACGCGGTGGTAAACGCGCGTGATCAGGCCTTCCGCAACTTTAGTCACTCGACCGGTCAAGACATCTTCGGCCCGCGGGTGCGCCGTCGGCACACCTACAGGAATGCGCTCTTGCAACAGCAATTCAGTTGCCTGCACCAATGGCTCAGCATGAAACCGTTTCGCCATGCGATCGTCGTGGAGTGCGTTGCAGAGCGCGACCAGGCTCATGCCCTGATGGTGAGTCATGAACGCGCGGATCATCACGTGCGTTTGATTCTGTGGCAGGCGCTCGCTCGTATAATCAATCGCTTCGTAGTAACCGTAGTCGCCCAGCGCACCCTCTTTCTCGAGCCGGCGCAGGTTGCCGAGCGCCGCTCGCGGATTAACCGCCGCCGCGAGCATGGTGGCGTAAGGAGCTACCACCACGTCTTCAATCAAACCGCGCTTCAAACCTAAACCGGGAACGCCAAACGGACCATACTGGTAATTCAACTGCAGGTCGCGAACGTGATACGCCGACTCAGAAATCCCCCAGGGAACGCCGCGCTCGGAGCCGTACTCAATTTGCCGGTTGACTACGGTGCGATAAGTTTCATCGAGGAGAGTCCCGTCGAAGTCGCGCATCACGAGGAGCGGCATTAAATATTCGAACATCGTTCCGGTCCAGGAAATGAGCGCGCGACCGCCGTCGACCGAAGTTAACTGTCGGCCCAGCCGGAACCAGTGTTCCTGCGGTACATCCCCTTTCGCGATCGCTACAAAACTTGCCAGGCGCGCTTCGGAAGCAAGCAGGTCGTAGTAAGAGTTGTCTGCTTTTTGGGCCGAAACGTTGTAGCCGATGGTAAATACTTTGCGCTCCGCGTCGAGCAGAAACTTGAAATCCATCTTTTCCATGATCTGCTCTGAGGTATGCGCGACGCTGCTGAGGCGAGACAGGAAATCACCAGCGGCGACAGCTCCCTGCTCAAGGGCCTTGGTGAGCCGGTCGAAGTCAGCGGTTGACTGCCCTTCAGGCTCGTTTCGTAGAGCTGCAAGTTGCACGAGCGCGTTGTCACACACGTGCGGGATTTCAGCCAACGTAGGAACCGCGTAAAGCAGGTTCAGGAGGGCGCGCCAATTATCATCGGAGCCATCACCTGGGCCGGTCGCTACCACCACCCCAACCGGGTTGCCCGGCTGGGGACCCCGGTCCGCTCCCGGTTCTGAAAAGCGACCCCACGGCGCCAGCGTCTCAGCATCGCGGCGGCAGGAACTAACCTGATGTTGCAGCGCACCAAGCCACCAGCGCAGCTCTGTGAAGTTGGCTTCGCCGTGCTCATGCGCGAGCGCATTGATGATGTCCTCAATGTCCGCCGTTCTCTGCGGCAACGATTCGAACAACAAAAACCAGGAAGGCAAACTAGCCACGTTGGTCTGCATGATGAGTTGCCGGCAGGCGTCAAACTCATTGCGCAATTGGCTGACTGTTACCACTTCGGTGCGCTGCCGAAAACTGCCCAGCTGATCCAGTTCAACTGCAATCGCCGCTAGCGTATCCGTGAGTCCCTTGCGATTGCGCTTGTCAAACAATTTCGTGTCGGGCAATTCGACGCACGCTTGCTTCAGCGCGATCGCATGGCCCGCGAGGTTGCCGCTATCCACAGTCGAAATGTACTGCGGCTGAAGCGGCTGGAGAGTTTTAGTGTCGTACCAGTTGAAGAAATGGCCGCGAAACTTTCCCAGTTTCTCCAGAGTTGCGAAGGTGAGTTCCGTCCGTTCAAGAAATTCCAGCGAAGCAACGTAGCCGAGGTCGTGGGCCGAGACTGTCGCCAGCAACAACAGCCCGATGTTTGTCGGCGACGTGCGATGCGCTAGGACCTCCACCGGGTCCTCCTGAAAATTATCGGGCGGCAACCAATTGTCTTCAGCGCTAACAAAGGCTTCAAAGAAACGCCAGGTCCGACGTGCTACCCGTCGCGCAAACTGCGCGTCGTCCGCAGCCAAGAGTTTGCGTTCAAATGGGCGCTGGGTGCTGATCCAGTGGGCAACGAAAGGCGCCGCTAGCCACGCCACCACAAACACAGTCATCGCGCCATACGCCGCCGGTCTAAAGAAGAGCGTTAGCACCAGTGACAAAAGCGCGAGCAACTCAGCCGGCAGCATTAACCGGAAGAACGCCGAGAAACCACCGCGCGCATTTCGCTCCGCGTCTGCTGCCGTTACCCACTCCAGCAGTTTCTTGCGCGAAATCAGCTTGCGATAAATCGTGCGGACGATCGCGTCAGTCATCAGGTAAGCCTGGTGCGGCAGAAAGATGAGGGACAACGCCACTTGCGCGGTGTTTGTCCTGACGTCGCCCCAAACACTCCAGAAATGACTGGTCCAGGGAATTCCGCGCGGATGGATTAGCAAACTTGTGGTGACGTGGAGATAGACCGGGAACGCTACGGTGATGACGACAAACAAACTCCAGAGCAGCGGTGAGCCGGGCAGAATGGTCCAGGCTGCCAGCAGCCACAAAAACATTGAAGGCGCTACCAAGCTGCGGCGCAAGTTGTCGAGAATCTTCCAGCGCGAAATCCCTGGCAGCGGGTTCGAATGTTTGCGCCCAGCGGCATCCGGGATGGTGGGAAAAAGCCAGCGCAGAATTTGCCAATCGCCACGCGTCCAGCGATGTTGCCGCTTCGAGTAAGCGTCGTAGGATGCAGGGTAGTCGTCCAGTAATTCGATATCGGTGGCCAGCGCAGCGCGCGCAAACAGCGATTCAAAAAGATCATGGCTCAGCAGTTTGTTTTCGCCGACGCGATTGCTGAGCGCTGCTTGAAACGCGTCGACATCGTAGAGGCCTTTGCCGGTGAAGTTTCCCTCGCCAAGCAGATCCTGGTAGACGTCGGAAACGGCGGTCGTGTAAGGATCGATTCCGGTGTTACCAGAAAAGATGCGCGCAAAGCGCGAACGCGAGGCGCTCGGCAAGGAAATGCTCACGCGCGGCTGAACGATGCCGTAGCCTCTCGTTACCAGTTTGGTTGCCGGATCAAGTTGCGGCCGGTTAAGCGGATGGATTGCGGCGCCTACGAGTTTGCGCGCGGCGTCGCGCGGAAGTTGCGTGTCCGAATCGAGTGTGATCACGTAACGCACTCGCCCGAGCAGCGCGTCGTCCGCAGTTCTCACAACGAAGCTGGTATCCGCGGCGCCGCGCAACAGCCGGTTAAATTCTTCCAGCTTGCCGCGTTTTCGTTCCCAACCGATCCATCTGCCTTCGCCCGGATTCCATTGCCGGCGGCGGTGAAATAAATGAAAGCGAGGCGTCCCTGCCTGGCTATGGAGAT
>JANLYZ010000281.1:0-6744 GCA_031365905.1 Chloracidobacterium sp.
CCGCTCGAGCCGGCGGCGATGCCTGGCCGCGTCGTCGTGCAATGGGATAAGGAAGATTGCGCCGACCTGGGGCTAATTAAAGTTGATCTGCTGGGACTCGGAATGATGGCCGCGTTGGAAGATTCCATCGAGTTGATTCGCGATGCTTACAAAGAAGAAGTGGACCTGGCTCATCTGCCGCAGGACGACCCGGCGGTCTATGCGGCCTTACAAAAGGCCGACACGATTGGATTGTTTCAGGTCGAGAGCCGCGCGCAGATGTCGTGTTTGCCGCGACTGCGGCCGCAAAAGTTTTATGACATCGTCGTGCAGGTGGCGATCATTCGGCCCGGCCCGATCGTCGGCAACATGGTTCATCCTTATTTGAGACGTCGCCGAGGGCGCGAACCAGTTACTTATGCGCATCCCTTGCTGGAGCCGGTATTGAAACGAACGCTTGGCGTGCCGTTGTTTCAGGAGCAGTTGTTGAAGATAGCGATGATCTGTGCCGACTTTTCCGGCGGTGAAGCGGAGGAACTGCGGCGCGCGTTTGGTTTCAAACGTTCGGAAGCGCGCATGAAGGAGATAGAAGTGAAACTGCGCCGCGGCATGGCGCGCAAAGGCCTCACGAAAAAAGCGCAGGAAGAAATAGTGCAGGCGATCACTTCGTTTGCGCTTTATGGTTTTCCGGAATCGCATGCGGCCAGCTTCGCTTTGATTGCTTACGCCAGCGCTTATTTGAAGTGTCATTATCTGGCCGCGTTTACGGCGGCAATTCTTAACAACCAGCCGATGGGTTTCTATCAACCGTTTACGCTCGTGAAGGATGCCCAGCGACATGGACTGACCGTTAGGCCGGTGGATGTAACGCGATCAGATTGGTTGTGCACGATCGAAGAAGAAAGTCCAACGTCCAAAGTCAACAACAAGACTGACCAGCGGACTTTGGTCATTGGACATTCGACTTTGGACAAACTAGTTCTGCGTCTCGGTCTCAGATATATCAAAGGTTTAAGCGAGACTTCCGGGAAAGCCATAGTCAAAGAACGTATGCAGCGTGCCTTCGTGAGCATCGATGATTTAAGCCACCGCGTACCGGAGTTGCGCAAGGATGAACTGCGGAAGCTGGCGGCGGCGGGCGCGTTGAATTTCATTCAAGATAGTCCAAAGTCCAATGTCCAAAGTCCAAAGTCGAAAACACAAGAAAGTTTAAAGTCCGATCCAATGGTTCAAACTTTTAGCGATGGACAGACTTTGGACATTGGACGTTGGATTTTGGACAAGGGAATTAATCGTCGCGACGCGCTTTGGCAGGTCGAGCGAGTAGCGCGCCCGGCGGGCGAACTTTACGAAGAGCTTCATGAGGCTGACGGCAATTCGCCGCTAACACCGATGACGCGCCCGGAAAGAATGGCCGCCGACTTTCGTGGCACTGGGCTGACAATTGGCCGGCATCCGGTTGCTTATCATCGCGCGGAGTTGAATAAGTTGGGTGCCTGTCGCGCGATTGATATGCAGCAGTTGCCGAGTGGCAGCTTGATCAAAGTGGCCGGCTGGGTGATTGTGCGGCAACGGCCTGGCACTGCTAAAGGATTTGTGTTTCTCACTCTGGAAGACGAGACGGGCGTGGCCAACGTTATCATCACGCCGCCATTGTTCGATAGATATCGCTCAGTAATAGTTGACCATCCATTCCTTTTGATTTCAGGCAAACTACAGAATCAGGACAACGTCTTTTCGGTGAAAGCGAAAAGCATTCGCGCGCTTTCGTTCAACGTAGCCGCCGCTCCTTCGCACGACTTTCACTGAAGTGAGATCCTTCGTGTCAGGCAGGCATGGCATGCCGAGCCCTTACAGTTTCGCAAAACTCTCTTGCAAGCGTCTGAGAATTAAGTAAACTTCGCAGTGAAATGTCGAAGTCGATCGGCGATCAGTTATGGGCCGAGCTGACCGAAGGCCAGAAGGTTGAAGCTGTCTTTGCGGGCCACGCGACACTCAAACAGATGAGCGAGGGCCTGCTTGACGGTTCGGATCAACTGCGCAATGCCTGCCGCGAGTATCTTGCTGAGACCAAATCATCTTTTGAAAACCTTCAAGTTGATTCAGATGAACCAAACCAGGTGACGGAGCCAGCAGGCTCGCAAGTTATATCTCCGCCACACTGGATTAGTAAAACTCGGATCACTCCTGAAGCTCCCAAGCAGCGATTCGGTCTGCCCGCAGGATTTATTCCGCGACTGCAACGCTATGGTCGCAGCGTTTTGCTGAAGCTCAACGTCTACCGTTTGCCGAATGGTCAGGAATTCATTCCCGTATGTCCCACCGGTACGCTCGGCGCAAGTCGGCATCGATATTCACTGCTATCAAGCGAACAATACCTGAAGGGCCAGCGCGGCTCGGTTTACGTTCGCACCGACGGAAAGATTTTCGATTACAGTGTTGACACCGGGATTCCGTTAGGTGAAATGTTCGACACCGGTTATACAATCGCTGACCTTGAGCGCACCGGACGCTATGCACCGGAACCGCGCCGGCGAAGGAAGAAGCGTCAACCGGCGAAGAAGCGTCAACCAGTGAAGGTCAAGCGAGCAGCGGCAGCGCACTAAGTAACGCAAACTGTTAGTTTGCGTGGTTGTGTTTCGCGTCGTCTCTGTTCGTTTTTCAAATTTACTTATCTAGCAAGACGCAAACTAACAGTTTGCGCTACAACTAACTTTGGAGAGCATGCATGGGTGAAAAGGAGTCGGACAACTCGCCACGTTTCGATCGCCGGCCGTGGGGAACGTTCACAGTACTCGATGAGGCCGACGGTTTTAAGGTCAAGCGCATTGAAGTCTTGCCCGGGAAGCGTTTAAGTTATCAGAAGCACGCGCAGCGCGCCGAACATTGGGTGGTGGTGCAGGGCAGGGCGAAAGTCACGCTGGATGATAACGACGTTATCGTTGAAGCCGGCGAGGCGATCGACATTGCGATTGGCGCGGCGCATCGCGTTGAGAATCCGGGGACTGAGACGCTCGTCTTTATCGAGGTGCAGCGCGGCGGCTATCTCGGCGAGGATGATATTGTGCGTTTGCAGGACGATTTCGGACGGGCGCCGGAAGTGAAAAGTCATGAATGACTCTCATTTCCACCTGGCTTGAGCCAGGTGTTTCCTGGGCCCTTCGAGATCGAAAACCGTTCAAACCGTTTCCCTGCTTCTTCCGCTTGTGCCACCTGGTAAAACCAGGTGTGAATGAGAGCAAGCTTTAGACTAATGAGCATCTCCGTTCCCGGGAATCTTGCCCAGCTAACAATCCGTCCGGCAAACAACGACGATTGCGAACGTGTGACCAAATTAGTGTCGAGCGTGCTCGCAGAGTTTGGTCTGGCAGTTGAGCCGGATGGAATTGACGGCGATCTGCGAGATATCAAGGCAAACTATCTGCAACGCGGCGGCGCATTTGAAGTAATCGAAGACGGCCAGGGGAAGCTGCTAGGAAGCTTCGGTCTCTATCCCCTCGACAAAACAACCTGCGAACTGCGGAAGATGTATTTTGTCCCGAGGGCTCGCGGTTCAGGTTTGGGGCGGCAAATACTGACGCGCGCAATCGCGCAGGCAAGAGAGTTGGGCTTCAAACAAATCGTGCTGGAGACCTCGAGCAAACTCATCGCGGCAAATCATCTCTATGCGAAGTTTGGATTCGAGCCGGCGACTTCGGATCATTTGCCGGCGCGTGCTGATCAATTTTACAAGCTGGATTTGTAACTTGCCGTTTTTGTTTTGCCGTTATGGAAAACTTTCCGTAGAGTTTCTGCGTTAGAATCCAAACAGCAATCTTATGGAGTGCGGTGGCAATCCCGATTTTCGGGAGACACCGCTTTGGATCGCGGTTAGTTACAAGCCATAGCGCCGTCGCCGCTCCGCTCTGCCGGCGCACTCCAAATCGAGAAGCACCTATGCCAGACGCGGAAGGCTTGCCAACAACTGTCGAGAATGCGGCCGCGAGCAATGCTGCCGACCAACAAGGTTTGTGGAGCGCGGTCCGCGAATCGTTGCGCGGCAGCCATCGCGATTACACCACCGGCCCGATCGGTCGATCAATAATCCTGCTTGCAATACCGATGGTGCTCGAGATGTCGATGGAGAGCATCTTCGTCGTCGTGGATATCAAATGGGTTTCTTATCTCGGTCCGGATGCGATGGCCACGGTTGGACTAACCGAGTCGTTGATGACTTTGGTTTACGCGCTGGCGATTGGGCTGAGTATTGGTGCTATGGCCACCATCTCCCGGCGAACTGGCGAAAAGAATCCCGACGGCGCTGCTCGGGCAGCGGTGCAAGCGATCGCGCTGGCCCTGCTGATCTCGGGCGTGATTGCGCTCATCGGCGCGCCGCTCGCCCCAAGATTGCTTGGGTTGATGGGTGCGTCACCTGGAGTGATCGCGCAAGGTTCCGGTTTTACCAGAGTGATGCTTGCCTGCAACGCTTCCGTCGTTTTGCTGTTCATGATCAACGCGATCTTTCGCGGCGCGGGCGATGCGGCAATCGCGATGCGCGTGCTGTGGTTCGCAAATGCCATCAACATCCTGCTCGGCCCGTGCCTCATTTTTGGTCTGGGTCCATTCCCAAAACTTGGGATCGTAGGTGCGGCGATCGCGACGAGTATCGGACGCGGCACGGGGGCGCTCTACGCGTTCAGCCGGCTAGTACGTTCCGGAGGGCGGTTTGATATCAAGCGCCATCACTTCCGACTCGAGCCGGCGATAATGGGACGCCTCGTGCGGCTTTCCGGCACCGGAACTTTTCAAGTGTTTATTGGCATGGCGAGTTGGATTGGCCTGGTGCGCATCATTTCCAGTTTTGGCACCGACGTCGTTGCTGGTTACATCATCGGCATTCGGGTGATTATTTTCGCGTTGCTGCCGTCGTGGGGCATGTCAAACGCAGCGGCAACGATGGTGGGCCAGGCGCTGGGCGCGAAGAAACCGGAACGCGCCGAACGGGCCGTGTGGACAGCAGGTTTTTACAACCTCATCTTCCTCGGCTCCATAGGACTGGTCTTCGTTCTTTTCGCGAGAAACATCATCGGATTGTTCACGCACGATCTAAACGTAGTGCCTTACGGCGTCGATTGCCTGCGCATCGTCGCTTACGGTTTTCTGTTCTACGCTTATGGCATGGTGTTGACGCAGTCGTTTAATGGCGCGGGCGACACCTGGACGCCGACGATCATCAACCTGTTTGTGTTTTGGTTGTGGGAGCTACCGCTCGCCTGGGTGCTCGCGAAAGTTTTCGGCCTGGGACCACGCGGTGTTTTCCTGGCGATCATGATCGCGTTTTCAACGCTGGCAATCGTGAGCGCGGTATTTTTTCGTAGAGGAAAATGGAAAGAACATAAGGTGTGAGAGATTATCGAGCAGCGACCTGAAGTGAATTCATGTCTGAGGGCAAACGGAGTATCCACAAGTGCAATAGAGACAGCCGCCATTATGTTGCAGCTCAGAGCCGCAGTCTGGGCACATATTTTTCGATAACAGTTGGTTTTCGGGTAAGTCCCTTTCAAACTGCGATGCGGCTGCGAGGGTAATAGGCTCGCTGTTGGGGGAGTTGGTGCTAAGCACTTGTTTCTCGCGGGAGCCATCGCGGTAGATCGTGATGCCTTTGCAGCCTAGCTCGTATGCCATGAGATAAGCCTGCTCTACATCCGTCACAGTAGCGCTGTGTGGAAAGTTAATAGTCTTGGAGACTGCAGCGTCGATGTGCTTCTGAAACGTAGCTTGCATGCGCACGTGCCACTCGGGAGCGATGTCGTGGGTGGTAGCAAACAGTCGCTTTACTTCTACAGGCACCCCGGATATTTCCGCTAGCGACCCCCTTCCCGAAACCTCTTCTATCAGTGACTCGCTGAAGAACCCGCGGTCGACCGCATACTGCTCAAACAAAGGATGCACGAACAGCATCCGATCGGAACCGAACGACAGCCGTTGATAGGCTATGGAATAAATTGGCTCAATACCGCTTGAGCAGTTGGCGATCAAACTAATGGTTCCGGTCGGCGCCACTGTTGTGACAGTGGCATTCCGGCGCGGGGGTTGGTTCGGGTTCTGGTAAATACTCTCCTGGTGCCACCGCGGAAATGGGCCTCGGCTCTTAGCCAGATCGATCGAAGCGAGCCTCGCTTCCTGCGAAATGAAACTCATTACCTCGTCAGCCAGAATGATGGCCTCCTCTGAGTCGTAAGGAATGCCCAACTCTAATAGCAGGTCGGCCCAGCCCATTACACCAAGACCGATCTTGCGATTCCCTGTAGTCTTCAACTTGATTTGGGGAATTGGGAACTCGCTTTTGTCGATGATGTTGTCGAGAAAGTGCACTCCTATCGCGACCACTTCTTTCAATCGCTCGTAGTCGACGCCATCATCACGATGGAAGCGAGCCAGGTTTATCGAGCCGAGCACGCAGGATTCGTAGGGCAGTAATGGTTGCTCGCCACAGGGATTAGTGCTTTCTATCTGACCAAGCTCAGGCGTCGGGTTATCACGATTGATGCGGTCTATGAAGATCACACCCGGCTCGCCGTTGCGCCATGCCGATTCAACTATCCGCTCGAATACCGAGCGCGCGTTCAATTCGCCTACAACACTGCCGGTACGAGGGTTAATCAGGTCGTAGCTCTCACCGGTATTCACTCTTTCCATGAACTTATCAGTTACGGCCACCGAGATGTTGAAGGTATTCAGCTCAACCGGGTTGGTTTTCGCGGCAATGAACTCCTCGATGTCCGG
>JANLYZ010000309.1:0-2201 GCA_031365905.1 Chloracidobacterium sp.
CTTGACGAAGCCGCTCGCGCATTTCGTTGGCAGCGCGGTTCGTGAACGTGATGGCGACAATCTGATCGATGTTGAGATTCGGATTCTGACGGAGGATGTGCAGGTAACGCTCGACGAGGACCGTCGTCTTGCCGGAGCCCGGCCCAGCGGTCACTGAGATGTGTTTATTGATCTCGTAAGCGGCAGCGGCCTGCTCAGGTTGTAGTTCGCGCTTCTTTTCTTTGTGAGATGCGCTCAATGTTGTTCGATCTGCAAAGGGGAGCGATTGGTTAAGGGGGTTAAATCACGACAGCGATTCCCATTCATCCATGGGAATCTCTCGACCGATGATTCTTTCGACTTCCCGCATCATCATGCGAAGCTGGGGAATGGAATACTCCTTGTTCGACGGAATCGAAAGGCGGTAATTTTCGTAGACCATGAATTGATGTTTCGCGCCCGCATACAAACCGACGAAACCGAGTTGGCGCAATCGGCGAACAAAGTCGTTGCGCTTACACGGTCTCCATTGGCTCATACTCCGGCTCCTTGTTCAGGTCGATGCCGTCTACGACCGGCAGGCTGTGTCGTAACTTCAGACCCAGGAGAATCCACTCCTCTAGCGTAGAGCGGAGTTCAGCTTCACATTCTTTCAACGACGGAGCAAAGGCTACTACGCCCTTGCAGGAATCGATCCTGCCGGCAAAGGAGTTGTCATCTAACTTGTCATAGTCGGCTTCACCGATCGCACGGTCGATGTAGTCGGTAAGAATGTAATGTGCGCTCATAGCAACCTCTCAAGCTTGTAACGATAGCAACGTACAGGTTCTAAAGACAAGGATAGTCCGAAAAAGATTAGTAACTACGCATTTGGCTCGGCAGTCGCCAAGAGTTCTTGAAGCAATTCATCCTCATTAGGGATGCGCCCGCGATGAACGATCGCGTTACCTGCATCCATCAAGAGTCCCCAAGTGTCTAGCCAAGCGGCCGTTTTAATATGACGTTCGGATCCATGGGCGACGCGGCTCCGCAGGTTGTAAGCCTGTCGGACTCTATGAAAATAATCCTGGCGCCCTCCCAAGGGTGATGAGAGTTGCGCCAAATATAGCGCAACCCTGAACGTTACTTCGGTACTTACTTTTGGAAATAACGCTTCCAGTGCGCACCAAACGTGTAGTAACGCCTGATCACTTGATACGAGCATCGGGGCTGATTGCGCAGCATCCCTGACAACCCGAAGCGCGGGTTGTAGCGATTCGCATTCGAGCCACTTAATGGCTTTCGTGGCAGCCTGCTGAAACAGTGACTCTGAAACAAGAAGCCCACTCGGGTCTATCAGGCATTGAAGCGAGAGATTAACCGGCCACGCCTCAATGGTAGCAGTCTCACTGGTGAGACCTTCCTGTAGCTCAAGTGGGAGATTTGCTCGGAGTCCCTCACTGTCCCTGCTGTTAATCCCAGAGTATTCGTTAATGGAATGGGTTGTAACAAAGGGAGCGAGCGTTGGAGAGACTCCGTGCATGTAGAGACCAAGTAGTATCGCGCTGAGGGACTCTAATGCCTGCTCGCGGTCGACCGCATCAACTTGCAATTCGAAATTACATTGACCCAACAGTACGTCCATCAACTGGTAAGCAAGGTGGAGTCGGTGTTTGGTTGCGAGCGTTGCGAGATCGAATGTACTTGTAGACCACTGACGGCGCGTCAGGCGAAACGGAAACTGAGTGGACGAGATAAAACTCGCTTCGGGCTTCAGAAAGAGCAGCGGGAAATAATACGATTGAAGTTCCACTTTCCTTTATCCTCGTAAAGCGTCCGAACGGTTCTTCCCGTCGATCCGATAACGATCGTAGCGACACACCGCTGCAAAGTCGCAAAACCGGCACGTCTTCTGTTTTTCAGAAGGATTCACGCCAAACTGGCCGGCGCGCATGTGATCGAGAAAGTCCCAAATCTTTGCAATGACGTCCCGACGAATCTGTTGCCACTCATCATCGCTCATCACGCCGAGGACGCGGTTGCTGATGCCGGAATAGTGCACCTTGCTCGCCTTGTGCAGTCCCTTGTTCCGGCGCTCATTCCCGCCGCGGATCACGTAGTAACCGCCGCCAGCAATTTCGTGTTCGGGAAATATCAAACGCTCCAGCGCTTCGATATAGATCGGCAACTGCAAACTGCGGCCCGACTTGATGTCGTCCTTGGTTGAGCCGGTCGAAAGTTTG
>JANLYZ010000381.1:0-17841 GCA_031365905.1 Chloracidobacterium sp.
CACATCGGCGGCGCAATCGCGGTAACGGTATTACTAGGCAGCGCGGCGCTTCTGATTCTGCGTCGTCACCGCGACGAACGATTCTTGACGCGGCCCGCGAAGATTGCGCTTTTGTTGTTGGCAATTCAGTTGTGCCTCGGCCTGGCAGCTTATGTCACGAGGATGGCGTCGCCGAACGACCCACAACCGTTGAACCCGATGGTAGGGATCACGGTAGCGCACGTTGCGTGTGGTGCGTTGGTTTTCGCTACGACGATTGTTTTGACTTTGCGAGCGTTCAAGGTTCTCCGCGCCACGGAATCGGCATTTGGTTCTGCAACTTCGCCGCAGCGGCATGAAGTTTAGAGTTCAACCTTTAGGCTGGGATGTGATTTGAGGGGCGGACCGATGTGTCCGCCCCAGGGCGCACACGCCGGTGCGCCCCTACACGCTGAAATGCGGGCTTGGCCCATTTTATGAATAACATATGGAAGAGTTTGCAATAGATCTTAATCCGTCAGTTGTTCGCCTTGAGCGGCTCAGCGCGCGTGAGCGGTTCGCGGCCTATCTCGAACTGACGAAGCCTCGGATTACGTTTTTGATCGTGCTCACATCTGCTGCCGGCTTCGCGTTAGCGTCAGCGGCGACGATTGATTACGCGAGCCTGCTACGGTCGATGCTGGGAATCGCGTTGTTGTCGTCAGGGATTGCCACCATCAATCAATACATGGAGCGCGATCTTGACGCGCTCATGCGCCGCACTGCCAATCGGCCGCTGCCATCGGGAAAGCTTCTGCCTTGGGAAGCGCTCGCGTTTGGCGCCGGGCTGACTATACTCGCTGAAGTTTACCTGGCGGTGTTGGTGAATCCGTTGACAGCTTTGCTGGGCCTGACGGTGATCGCGGGTTATTTGTTTGCTTACACGCCACTGAAGACAAAGACTTCCTTGTCGACCGCGGTGGGCGCGTTTCCGGGTGCGGTACCGCCCCTAATCGGTTGGGCCGCAGCGCGTGGTTCCATTGGTCTCGAAGCCTGGGTACTGTTCGCGATTTTGTTCCTCTGGCAGTTTCCCCACTTCCTTGCGATCGCCTGGATGTACCGCGAAGACTACAGCCGCGCGGGAATTCTCATGCTGCCCGTGGTCGAGCCGGATGGCCGCGTTACAGCGCAACAAATTGTTGTCTACACCTTGCTGTTGTTGCCGGTCAGTTTGCTGCCGACCGCGCTCGGCATCTCCGGAAAGATTTATCTCGGTGGCGCAATTGTTTTAGGCCTACTTTTTCTCTACAGCAGCGTGCGCGCAGCTTTTTCGAAATCGCGGCAAGAGGCGCGACGGTTGTTGCTCGCGTCAGTCATCTATTTGCCGCTCTTATTTATTCTGATGGTTTTGGACCGGTGAGTGACGTTTTCAGGACCACCTGCGTTAGCGGGTGGGTTCTTAGCTGACGCGAGTTCATCCGCCAGCTGACGCAGGCGGTGCTGACATACAATTTTCTAAGGAGTTGTAACCGATGGGACGAGCTCTGGCGGTTGTTATCTGGATCCTAACTCTGGGTTCAGTGAGCCTCTTTTTCGTGAAGAAGTGGTGGTTTCCCGAAGGCATCTCTTCACACGCGGCCGCGCTTGATCGGCAGTTTCTGCTGACCATCATCGTCGTCGGGATCGCGTTCACTGCGGCGCAGATCGGTCTTGGCTATGTGGTCTGGAAGTATCGCGACCGTGGCCCAGGCGATCGCGCAGTCTACACGCATGGTAGCAATCGGCTCGAGGTCGTTTGGACGGTGGTGACCGCGATCATCTTTATCGGCCTGGCGGTGATGGGCCAGAGCGTCTGGGCTTCGCTTCACTTTAACAAAGCGCCGGTGGGAGCTTTCCAGGTGGAGGTGGTGGCGCAACAGTTTCAGTGGAACTTCCATTACGCGGGCAAGGACGGCATCTTCGGACGCACGGATCCAAACCTGATTGACGACTCGGCAACCAACTACATCGGCCTCGACGCAACCGACCCCAGCGCAAAAGATGATGAGGTGCATAGCGTGATTGCCGTGCCCGAGGGCCAGCCAGTCGAGTTGATGCTTCGTTCTCGAGATGTGATTCATAACTTCTGGGTTCCGCAACTCAGATTCAAGCAGGACCTCGTTCCCGGCATGAATATTCGCGTCCACTTCACGGCCAACCGGCCCGGCAAGTATGAGCTCGCCTGCGCGGAACTCTGCGGCCTGTCCCACTTCAAGATGAAGAGTTTCATGCTGGTGCTGCCGGCGGCAGAACACCAGGCGTTGATGGCCCTGCCGCAAGATCAGTTTCAGACACGGATAACGGAATTGCTGGCGAAGTATCAATTGCCTGCTTATCAGCAGTAGTAGGACAGACCTGCTTGTCTGTCCGTTCTGCGGCGATTTAAATGATCGGCAGAAACGCCTGCCCTACAGTGAAAATAGTTCTGGATTGTTGATTCGACCCAACCATTAGGAGAATCAGAGATGTCAGCTGACAGCCACGAAGCAGTGCATCGTCATGAGGCGCCCACGAGCTTCATCCGTAAGTACATCTTCAGCCTCGACCACAAAGTAATCGGCATCCAATACATCATCCTCGCCCTAACCGCAGTAGTCGTAGGCGTGACGATGTCGGTGCTGATGCGACTTAACCTGTCGTGGCCGGGCACACATTGGCCCATCCTGGCAACGCTTTTTCCGACCGGGGCGCCGGGCGGCATTATGAACCCCGAGTTTTATCTGTCGCTCGTCACCATGCACGGGACGATCATGGTCTTCTTCGTTCTCACCACCGCGCCGCAGGGAGGCTTTGGCAACTATTTCCTGCCGATCCAAATCGGCGCTGAAGACATGGCGTTTCCATTTCTGAACATGATGTCGTTTTGGGTAACGTTCGTGGGGTTCATCGTCATACTTGCCGCAATCTTTGTGGAGGGCAATACGACGATCGCAAACTCGGCCGTCGGAGTGTGGCTTGGAGGCGGCAGCGGTTCCACGGTTGGGCCGATCGGAGGGTGGACTGGTTACGCGCCGTTAAGCGCTGTGGGCGTAGCCTCGGGCCCGGGCGAAGGCGCAGGCATGAATCTCTGGATCGTTAGTATTGCGATCTTCTGCATCGGCTCGTTGCTGGGCGCGCTTAACTTCATAACTACGCTCTTGAATATGCGCACGCGTGGGATGACGCTGATGCGCATGCCGTTGACCTGCTGGGCCTGGTTCACAACCGCCGTGCTGGCGTTGCTTTCATTCCCGGTGCTGCTCGGCGGCGGCATACTGCTGTTGCTCGATCGCACAGTCGGAACTAGCTTCTTCATCCCCGGTGGCTTGGTATTCGGCTCGTCAGTGCTGACCACACATACCGGCGGCTCGCCAATTCTCTGGCAACATCTGTTTTGGTTCTTCGGCCATCCTGAAGTTTACATCGCCATACTTCCCGGCATGGGGGCGACGTCACACATCCTTTCCACCTTCGCGCGCAAACCGATCTTTGGCTATCGCGCCATGGTGTTTGCCATCTTTGCGATCGGGCTGCTGGGGTTCTTCGTTTGGGGCCACCACATGTTCATCAGCGGCATGAGCCCTTACTCGGCCATGACTTTCTCGATTCTAACGTTGTCAATCGGTGTCCCTTCCGCGGTTAAGACATTCAACTGGCTGGGCACGCTTTGGGGGTCGCGGATTCGCTTCACGACGCCAATGCTGTTTGCGATCGGCTTTGTGTCGTTGTTTGTCGCCGGCGGAATTACCGGCCTGGTGCTTGGTCAAACATCGCTCGACCTGCCAATGCACGACACTTATTTTGTGCCGGCCCACTTCCACCTGGTGATGGGTGTGGCGTCGATCTTCGGTATGTTTGCCGCGATCTATTTCTGGTTCCCAAAAATGTTTGGTCGCATGATGAGCGAGCGGTTGGGCAAGTTTCATTTCTGGCTAACGTTCGTCGGCGTCTACTGCATCTTCGTCCCCATGCACACGATGGGAATGGTGGGCATGCCGCGACGCTATGCAAATTTTGGCGAGTACCGGTTTCTTGACTCGATTCACCCGCTTGTAATCTTCGTCTCGATCGCGGCGATCATCACGGCGCTGGTCCAGCTCGTCTTCTATTTCAATCTCATCTGGAGCGTGTTCAAAGGAAAGAAAGCGGGCGACAACCCCTGGGAAGCGACGACACTCGAGTGGACTACCGCCAGCCCGCCTCCGCATGACAACTTCGCCGGCGTACTGCCGACTGTTTATCGCGGCCCGTATGAGTTTGCAGTGCCGGGCGCGGTAAATGATTACGTAATGCAGACTGAGCCTGACGCGAGCGGAGTTGAAGGGGTAAAGGTAAATGGCCACAACGGTCACAAGCACTAGTCCATTAAGCAAAAAGGGAATCGGTGGTGGATCGAAAGGTCGCGGTCGCAACGGCGATGGTGCGCCCAAACGAAACGGCGACCGCGGCTTCCCTGATTTGCAGGCGTCGGGGAGCCGCTACCGCATCGGCGTGTGGGTGACGATGGCCTCGATCCTGATGCTGTTTACGGCCCTCAGCAGCGCTTACATCGTGCGCGCCGCATCGTCGAGCGATTGGGTGCCGCTCACCATGCCGCGCATTCTGCTCTTGAGTACAGCCTTGATCCTGATCAGCAGCGGCACTTTGGAGACTGCTCGCCGCAAGTTAAAGGACGCGGCCAACGGCGCCTACAAGTCCTGGTTACTGGTGACCGTGGTTCTGGGATTTGCCTTTCTCCTTTCGCAACTGCTCGCCTGGCGGCAACTGGTGCGACTGGGAGTGTACGTTTCCAGCAATCCGCACAGCTCGTTCTTTTATCTTTTGACGGCCGTGCACGGAGTGCATTTATTAGGTGGCCTGACTGCGCTCGGTTATCTCTCGCTTCGCAATCGCGCGGCGCAGGACAATCAATTAGCTGTTAACAAAGCGCAGGCGAGGGCTGATGCGGTTACGCTTTACTGGCACTTTATGGATTTCTTGTGGCTCTACTTGTTTGTGCTGTTGTTCTACGTGCGGTAAGAGAGCTAACCGCCAAGGCGCAAAGAGCGCCAAGGACAAGAATCGTTTGGCGGTTAAGTTCAGCTGTTTGTCCGTCCCCGGCGACCTTGGCGCGTTGGCGGTTAAAGCAAAAGATTCGGAGACTTTATTCTTTGGAGGTGACAGGTGAGTACTGAAGCACGCGCAGTACATTTTCCGGCGGAAGACTGGGGCGGCGGTGTGCACCCCTACCATGTCGGTCATCGCAAGCTCGGAATGTGGTTGTTCATTATTTCCGACTCCTTGACGTTTTCCGCGCTCCTGATCGGCTACAGCTACCTGCGCGCGTCCAACGTCTGGCCCACGCCGTTTCCGTTTTATCCGAGCATTGTCTTTTCGTCAGTCATGACTTTCTGCCTGCTCTCCTCGAGCTTGACGATGGTCTTCGGCGTCTCGGCCTCAAGCCGCGGTGAAAAGGCGCGCGCGCGCAAGTGGATCCTGGCAACAGTCTTTTTCGGCGCGGCTTTCGTGGTGCTCCACCTTATCGAATGGAAACACTTGATCGGCGAAGGGCTGCGGCCTTTTAGTTTGCCGGCCGAATGGGTGAGGACGTTCACAACTTCTGACGGGCAACTACCGTCGCCGCTGTTTGGCGCGACCTTCTTTACAATTACCGGACTGCACATGTTCCACGTTGCCACCGGTCTCATTTACTTGCTGGTGGTGTGCGCGCGCATCAAGAAGGTGAGCCACGAAGACATTGAAATCAGCGGTCTTTACTGGCACTTTGTGGATCTCGTCTGGATGTTTGTATTCCCTTTGATCTATATCATGTCCGTGCATGTTGGTGCTTAGGTTATTCGCCCGATGAAGATTAAGCGGAGGAGTCGATAATGAGCGCACACGCTGAAGAGCATTTTGCGGGCAGCAATAAGCTGTTTACGTCGATTTGGTTCTGGCTGGTCTTACTGACGCTGGTGGAGATCGGCCTGGCTTACAGGCCAATGCCCATCCACTTCATGTTGACGATTCTACTTGGCCTCTCAATTATCAAGGCCGCACTGATCGTGGCTTACTTCATGCACTTGAAGTTTGAGCGCCTGAGTTTGATTCTAACCATCGTGCCGATGTTGGTCGTTTGTATTTGTCTGCTGTTTGTATTTTTCCCTGACAGCTTCAGATCGGGGGGCCTCCGTTATCAGTTTAAGGAACTACCGCCGCCGCCGCCGGCTGAAAAATCGGAAAACTGATGAACCCTCGTCTGCAATTAAGATCTTTCCTGCCGGTCGTAGCCCTATTTGCTGTCCTGCTGTTATTGGATACGACGGCGCTAGGGCAGTGTTCGATGTGCCGTTCATCGCTGGCTGGTTCCAACAACGCGTTCTTTATTAGAAACTTCAACATTGGCGTGCTGGTGTTGCTGATCCCTCCAGTGACGATTTTTTGTTCGATCTTTGTCGCGCTGAAACGCTACAAGTCTGCTGACCGCGAGGCGGAGCGGGAGGATCACACCTCTGCGAAGCCTCATTAACAATGGCTGAAGAAACTCTTTTACGGATTGACGTTGGCAAACGAACGACGCGCGGTCGCGTCTGTCCACGCTGCGGCGGAAAAATAATTCCCTCGGATCGCGCTGTCTATCAGAGTACGGCTGACCCCTCAGGCGCCTACCCGATCTGGCAGTGTGAACGATGCGGTTATGAGGAGATGTCTGAACGTGTGGCGCCCGCAGGAAAGGCCAAACACTAACCGGGATAGCTGGCGACTTCCGCTCCGAGGAGCGGATGCTAACGTAAATGGCAATGAGCGGAACAGTATCTATGAAGCGTGAAGCAACTCTACTCAATCTGATTTGTATTATTGCCGCGCTCGGCTTTGTGGCGCTGGCTGTTGCGAACGCGCTGCTCTCCGGAAGTTTTCTGACCACCGACAATCTTTTCGTTACCATGGTCTGCTTGTTGATGGCGCTAATGTTTATCGTCAATCCGCTGTTGTATCTCAAGGACGAAGGCAAGCTGCCCATTCCTTTTCAAAAGCGCAAGGCTCTCAAGGAGGCAACGATTTCAAGCGCTGGTCGCGCGCTGCCCCCGTCGGCGCCTTTGCTCGACGCGAAAGGCCGCGCGGTCCCTCCTGACGTGAAATCGATGATGGCCAACATGAAACAGAAGCAGCCTTAGCACCTTCCATTTATCCCGCCGTGATTGAAATCGACAAACGCGTCTTGCGCAGCTTTGAACTCTGGGGAAAAGATAAGCTCGACTTGCACACCCTATTCGAAGCCGGCGAAAACGATCCAGACGCGCGCACCGCAGTCTTCGACGCGGTCGAGCGATTGGTAAAAGATGGTTTACTTCAGGAAGAGGGAAACGATTTTTACTCGCTGACTGAGGCAGGAAAGGGAAAAGTGATGAGTGATGAGTGATGAGTACTGAGTAACAACAAGAAACGTACCATTCGACCACTCATTACATCACGCATCACCCAGTACTCATAACTTTTGTAATGCCCGAATACATTTCATATCTCCCGCACCTGAATGCCATCCTCAATTCTACCAGCGCGCTACTGCTGCTCGCGGGTTTCAGTTTCATTCGGCGCGGCCGCATCCAGGCGCATCGAAACTGCCAGGTCACAGCGGTAGTTACCTCGGCGCTGTTCCTCATTTCTTATCTCACTTATCACTACTACCACGGCGCAACGAAGTTTCCGGGTCAAGGATTCGTGCGGCCGTTCTATTTCACACTCCTGTTCACGCATACAATTCTGGCCATCGTTATCGTGCCGTTGATACTCATCACGCTTTACCGCGCCGCGCGCGGAGACTTCATCAGGCACCGGCGCATTGCGCGCTGGGCGCTGCCGCTTTGGCTTTATGTATCGGTAACCGGCGTAATTGTCTACGTGATGCTTTATCACATTTATCCTTCGTAGCAACTCCATGAAGCTGGCAATTTTCGATATTGACGGCACGCTGACGAATACGAACAGCGTCGACAATGAATGCTTCGTCAAAGCCTTTGCTGAAGCCTTTGCGATTGCTGAAATAGACACTGACTGGGCCGCCTATCCGCACACTACCGACTCTGGAATCACACAGCATATTTTCCAGGAGAGATTTGGTCGTGGGCCTGACGAAACAGAAGTAGGCAAATTCAAAGGCTGCTTCGTAAGGATGCTGAGTGAGCAGTACCAATCTAATTCATTGAGCTTTGCTGAAATCGCGGGTGCGCCTGTAGCCCTAAATACCTTGAAGTGCGATTCGGATTGGGCTGTTGCTATTGCTACAGGTTGTTGGCGCGACTCTGCCTTATTGAAGTTGAGAGCAGCGAAGATTGATGCTGACGGGATACCAGCCGCCTATGCTGAAGATGGGTTATCGAGAGAGGACATCATAAGAGCAGCCGTGTCGCGGTCTCTTGAGCAGAATCGGGTTAGCCGCTTCGAAAAAATTGTTAGCATCGGTGATGGCGTGTGGGATGTTCGTACTGCTCGTCGTCTTAATTTCGCTTTCCTGGGAATTGGTTGTGGAGAATCGGCGACGAGGTTGCGTCAAGCGGGAGCAAAACATGTGATTGAAGATTTTTCTGATTTTGATCAGCTGTCCAGATTCCTGATTGAGGCGGCTATTCCAGCTACCGACACACCATGATCGAGAACGAAAACAATCCGGAAACAATGATCGCAGCCCCGGCGGTGAAGCGCGTGCGCGCTTCTGGCCCGATTCTCATTCTGGCGATCCTCTTTGTGGTCGCTTCCTTTCTAACGTGGTACTTCACCTGGTTTGGCCGCGGCCTTTCTGATTCCGAGATCTCAAAATTTCTAGCTGACGAGAAACATCCGCGACACGTGCAACACGCGCTGCTGCAAATCGAGCAACGGATTGAGCGCGGCGATAAGAATGCGAAACAGTGGTACCCGCAAATCATCACGCTGGCCGGCAGTCCGGAAGCGGAATTCCGTTTGACTGTCGCCTGGCTGATGGGTGCGGACAACACTGCTGACGAGTTTCACGCGAGCCTCAAGAAACTCTTGAGCGACTCGGAACCAATCGTGCGGCGGAACGCAGCGCTGGCGCTCGTAAGGTTCAATGACGCCGGCGGCCGCACCGAACTGTTGGCCATCCTGCAAACATTTACCGTCAGTGCTCCGGCTACGGGCATGCTGCAAAGCAGTTTGTCTCCAGGCGCGCAAGTGAGCCGCGGGGCTCTGCTGGTTCGCATTCAACAGGCAAACAAGGACGTTATTGAAATGCGTTCACCGCTGACGGGCAAAGTAGATCGTCTGCTGTTAGCGAACGGCTCGGACCTTACGAAAGGCGACGCCGTCTTGACGTTGAAGTCTGATGAGCAGAGCGTTTGGGAAGCGCTGCGCGGGCTGGCAGTCGTGGGCCAACCGGAAGATGTTTCCCTTATAGATCGGTACGCGAGCGGCGCGGAGCCGGTGAGCGATCGTCTAAAACAACAAGCAGTGCTGACTGCAAACACAATCAAGAGCCGCGCGGGAGAAAAGAAATAAATTGCTAACCAACTTGACCTTTCCGCTCGCATCAACTGACTAATCGCCCATGCTTACACGTATCAGCGTCTTTCTCATCACCCTATCTGGTCTGGTCCTTGAAGTCGGGATCACTCGCATTTACTCGGCAAGCATCTGGTACCACTTTGCGTTCGTGGCCATTTCGGTCGCGTTGCTGGGCTGGGGTCTGGGCGGCTTCGCGGTCCACTTGTGGAAACGCGCTCGTCCGCTGTCGACGAACGCTGCGGCCCTGGTGACTTTGCTTTACGCGGGCGCGATCCCTCTTTGTTTATGGCTGCTGGTTAAGTTTCCGTTTGAGATGGAGCGGCTGCCACTGTATTTTTTGGCGCCGCTGCTGCCGTTCTTTCTGGCAGGCACGGCCTTGTCGATCCTCTTCGATCTCAATCGCGCCTTTGCCGGTTCCCTATACTTCGCCGATCTACTTGGCGCTGCGTTGGGCGCGATCCTGGTGACGCTGTTGCTGCACGCGCTTGGTGGCGAAGCTGCACTGCTGGCAGCGACCATTGCTCCGGCAATTGCAGCTCTATGCCTAACCCTAGCGCCGGAGATGTCTTTGTCGGAGGCGCCGCGCGAACGGCCGCGGCCGGCGGGACTTTTGCCTAAAGCCATTCGCCTCGCGGCGGTGTTTGTTGTCGTGATGGCCGTCGCTGGAGTTTTCGCGACCGTCAAATTTGGAACGTTCCGCGTTGTTCCCGGAACTATCAAGGCGATGCGCCGGCAGATGGATGCGAACCCGGCTGCTCGCAACACGCAAACAGGCTGGAACGCCTACTCGCGAATCGATGCCGTTGAAGGAGTCGCACCTCGGCACCTCGCGCGGCTTTACATCGATTCGGACGCGTGGACGAGCATCATCGAATGGGACGGCCGCATCGAGAGCGCTAAGGATCTGCGCGACTCCTATCGCGCGCTGCCGTTTCGGCTGACGCCGAATGCCGAGACACTGGTTATCGGGCCCGGCGGTGGTGCGGATGTTGTCGCTGCGCTCGCATCCGGCAGCCGCAAGGTGACGGCGGTCGAACTGAATCCGCTGATGCTGAAATTTGTGCGCAGCTATGGAGCGCGGGCGGGCAGTCTCTACGATCGGCCCGACGTGGAAACCATCCAAAGTGAGGGACGAAGTTTCATCAGTCGGAGCAACAGAAAGTTTGACATTATTTTTCTGGGCTTCGTTGATTCGTGGGCGTCGGTTGCCTCGGGCGGTTTGTCGCTGTCGGAAAATTATCTTTACACAACCGAAGCCTTCCGCGCTTACTACGATCACCTTACCGATAACGGAATCCTTGTCATCCTGCGCTGGGAAACTGACATTCCGCGACTGGTGTCAAACTCGGTTGCGACGCTTGGCGCCGACGCTGCTGCGAAGCGAATAGTTACGTTGCTCGAAAAACAAACCGCGCCCAATGAACCCAAGCAGATGCTCTTCATGCTGCGCAAGCGTCCATTCACGAGCGACGAAACCGCGGAGATTAGCGGCAAGTGGACACAAGCTGAACCTGTCATCTTGCCGGGAGGGTCCGCGCCGCCGTTGATCGGAGACGTGCTCGGGGGAAGCAAGACCTTGGCGGAATATGAAGCTGCGTCGCCGCGCTTAGTGGGGCCTGTTTGGGACGACAGTCCATTCTATTTCGCTATTGAGCGCCCCTACGGAATGCCCGCAACGATTGCCGGACGTCTCATTAAGTGGTTGCTTGGTCCCAGCCTGGTTTTGCTCGTGCTCTTTGCCATATTTGGACGACCACGGGGTGCGCCACTTGGCTCATATGCAGGATCGGTAGTTTACTTCGCGGCGCTGGGCTTTGGTTTCATCGCGGTGGAGCTGGCGCTATTGCAGAACCTGACACTGCTACTCGGTCACCCGATCTTTACGTTGTCAATTCTGCTCTTCACCTTGCTCGCGATGGGTGGCGTTGGCAGTGCGCTGAGTCCGCGCGTGTCGATGCGGCTGGCGTGCCTGGCAGTTGCGGTGATCGGAGCTGTTGAAGCTATCGCGTTGCCGCGGCTGGTGCATTTGCTTTTGCCGCTGCCGCTTTGGGCGCGAATTGGGATTGCGATTCTGCTCATCGCACCACTGGGTCTCGCGATGGGCATCCCTTTCCCGCGCGGCCTGCGCGAGACTGGTTCTGGATCTCTGCCGGCACCACCGTTTTATTGGGGGCTAAACGGCATCATGTCTGTCATCGGATCGGTTACGACCGTGTTCGTGGCGTTGATGGCGGGCTTCCAGGCAGCAATGCTCATGGGCAGCGTTTGCTATGTGCTTGCGGCGCTGGCCTCGCGGCCGGCTTTTCAAGCAGCGACCTAAAGCACACCATCAGAACCGGGAGCGGTAGCGACCGGCCGAATGGTCAACTAAAAAACTTAATTAGTGCTTATCCTTACCGCTGTGGGCTCTGGTCGAATCTTCAGCTGATCGCTACCGCTTCCGGTTCTGATATTAGGCAGGTGGTGCGGGTGGGAGATCGGGCAGCGTGATTCCGTGAACAGCTTCCCAGTCGTCAGTTGGCACCATCTCAATCGCGTCCCAAGGGCAGCCGTCGAGAAACGCGCCATCCGGACCTTTGCTGATGCACTTCTGACAACCAATACAAAGATACGGATCGACCTCAATGCGTCCGAACGGCGGATGATCCTCGTCGGGCACCCAGAACATACACGCTTCGATCGGACAATACTCGATACAGGCAGGTGAACCAGCGCAACCGGTGCAGCAGTCCGTGGTGATCGCGAGGATTCGCGGTCGTTTCTTGCGCGCCGCTTTGCCGTCGCCTTCTGACATGGGCCGATGCTTTTCTACGATGTCAAACATGTTGTTTGTAGGACAGGCATTCCCGCCTGTCTATCGTCAATTCAATATGCCGTCAATTTAAAGAGGACAGACAATGTCTGTCCTACTTCGCGATCGTTAAGCCCCGACTCTAACATAGCTCTGCTAAATTCCTCAACGATTTGTGTCGTTAGAGTGATTTGCTTGCTGCCGAATGCTTGAAGGTTTACAAGGTAGCTGCAAACCTTAAGGAGGGAATCGAAATGGAAACAGTAACTGGGATCTTCAAGTCACGCGGGGCGGCGGAAGAAGCCGTTAAAGAAATTCATTCGTTGGGAATTCCAAACGACAGAATTGCGTTTCTTACCCCAGGCACAAGTGACGCACAGGCCGAAGGAGCAATCGCCACAGACGATACCGAGCAGCCCGGCATGGGCGCGGCAATGGGGGGAACAGTTGGTGGCGCATTAGGAGTTGCTGGCGGCGCGACGTTGGGCGCAGCGGCGGCGAGTTTGTTGGTTCCCGGTGTGGGACCGGTGATCGCCGGCGGAATTCTTGGCGCTGCTATCCTGGGCGCTGGCGGAGCGGCAACCGGAATAGCGGCCGGCCAGGCGCTGGAAAAGGGACTGGAGTCTGGGCTGCCCCATGACGAGTTATATCTCTACGAAGATGCTTTAAGGCAGGGCCGGTCGGTGGTTGTTGCCTTTGTTGATGACGAAGGGGCAATCTATGCCGTGCGCAGTGCACTAGCTGGTGCCGGAGCTGAGGGCATCGACGAAGCGCGCGAGAACTGGTGGATTGGACTACGCGATGCCGAGGAAGCAGCATACCAGGCAAGCGGCCGGAGTTTTCAAACTGATGAAGCCAACTATCGCCGTGGCTTCGAGGAAGGTTTGAGGAGGCGCGGCCACAAGCTTGATGACGCGAAGGAGTTCGTCGCGTCGCCAGTGGACGCCGATAACCAGGCCTTCCGGCGCGGTTATGAGCGCGGGCAAAGTTACCTGAATGCCGTGCGGGAGAAACATAAAGCTTGAAGGACCTGCTGCTGAACCTGGTAGTGCTCGTCGGAATACTCGGCTTGAGTGCTCTCATCACTGCCTGGTTTGCACGCACAATGTACATCCGTTGCATCGCTTGCGGCACGCTCAACGCGCGACGACGAACCGAGTGTCGCTCGTGCAAGGGAAAACTGTGATGGCACGCGCTCAGTTTCACGTCGTTTTCCTGTTGTTCCTGACGCTGCTGTTTTGTCAAACCAATATCATGTCACAGAACCATAAGCCCCCAACTTCATCGGAATGGCTGACGCACGCCGAGAAAACCGCCTATCGCGAGACGCCGCGCTACGCCGAAACGATCGAATATGCGAAGCGACTTGATCTGGCGTCGCCGCTGATAAAGTTTCAGAGTTTTGGCAGGAGCGGTGAAGGCCGCGAACTGCCGCTGCTGATTGCGACTGAGGGTGGAACCTTCACACCCGAAGCGGCGAGACACGGCGGGAAAGCAGTGATCCTGATTCAGGCGTGCATCCATGCGGGAGAGCCGGATGGAAAAGATGCTGGCTTAGCGTTGCTGCGTGACATCGCGATTACAAAAACGCAGCCAGGGTTACTCAAGAATCTGGTTGTTCTGTTCATTCCGATCTACAACACTGATGGGCACGAGCGCGTTAGTCCCTACAACCGTATCAACCAGGATGGACCCGCGGAGATGGGCTGGCGCACGACGAGTACCTACCAGAATCTCAATCGCGATTATATGAAGGCCGACACCCCGGAGACGCGTGCGTGGTTGGCGTTGTGGAACCACTGGAAGCCGGATCTGTTTATCGATTGTCACGTGACTGACGGTGCTGACTATCAATACAACATCACCTATCAACATGAGCATCATGACGGCATCCCCGCGAGCGTGCTTGCCTGGGAAAAAAGCGTAATCGATGAACGCGTGGCTCCGGCAACCGAGGCCGCGGGAAATATCGTCTCGTGGTATTTGGAGTTTATCGACAACCGGAATCTAACGAAAGGCATTCGCGACTTTAACGGCAGCCCACGCTTCTCGACCGGCTATACGCCGCTTCGAAACCGGCCCGGCATTCTGATCGAAACGCACATGTTGAAGCCGTATCGCCCGCGCGTTATAGGAACTTACGACTTTCTGCGATTCACTTTGGCGGAAGTCAGCCGCGATCCGCAAAGTCTGTTGAAAGCAGTTAGCGAGGCTGATGAAAAGACCGTGTCTGATGGCCGCACCTACGATCCGGCGCGTCTGGTTCCAATCGATTTCGAGTTGAGCGACAAGAGCACGCCTTACCACCTGCGAGCCGTTGAATTTCATGTGGAGCAGAGCGATATCTCCGGCGCGCAGCGCGTTATTTTCGGCGCGAAACCAATCGATTTAACAGTGCCGATGTATAACGATTTCCGCGTGAAGACTGCGATTGCGCCGCCGCTCTACTACATCGTTCCCTCCCAATGGAAAGACGTTATTGAGCTCCTTAAATTACATGGCTTGACTTTTGAGACTACCAAAGAGCCGCGGGCGATCGTGGTTGAGAGTTATCGTTTTGTTGAGGTGAGATGGGCGGGTGGGCCGTTTGAAGGACGGCTGATGCCATCGTTCAAGGTCGAGGTTGTTCGCGAGCAGCGCACCTTTCCGGCAGGCTCGGTCATTGTTCCGTTGGCTCAGGAAGCCGCGAAGGTTGCCATCAACCTGCTCGAGCCGCAAGCGCCGGATTCGTTGGTCCATTGGGGATTCTTCAACGCAACGTTTGAGCAGAAGGAATATGGCGAGGACTATGTCGTCGAAAAGCTCGCGCGCGAAATGTTGCAGAAGAATCCAGCCCTGCGCGAGGAATATGAAAAGAAGCTTCGGAGTGATGCCGCCTTCGCGGCCAATCCACATGCGCGACTTCAGTTCTTCTATCGTCGTTCGCCTTACTGGGATCAGCAGATGAATCTGTATCCGGTTGGGCGGATCATCGCAATTCAGAACCGGGAGCGGTAGCGACCGGCCCAAGACTCAGTGTGCGATACTTCGCTCTAGCGCAAACTGATAAAATGCCACCCATCGCGTTTGGCCGGTCGCTATCGCTCCCGGTTCTGATTGTCTACCTCGTCATCGCATCCGGATGTTCTGTTATCTCCTCAACTGCACGGCTCCGGCTGCGAATAGTCACCACAGCTACGCCCGCAAAGATTAGCGCGCACGCCAGAATCGTTCTTCGGTTCCAACTCTCACCCAGTATCAACGGCGCCAGGCCGAAGGCGAGTAACGGTTGGAGGTAAATGTAGACTGCGACCACGCTTGGTGACACGCGAGTTATCGCCCATGAGTTCAGGTAATAAGCGCCGACTGTGGGAACAAGAATGATGTAGGCAACTGCCAGCATCAATCCTATTGAAGGCCCTCCGGACCCTCCGGCACTCCATTGGTAAATCGAGACTGGTAATGCTACGAGGGCGGCTAGCTGAAAAATCCAGGTGATAACGTTGAGGGCGCCATACCTCCTGAAAAGATTTCTTGAGACCGCAATATAAGCGCCATAGCAAAGAGAACTGGCGATGAGCAACAGATTTCCGCGGGTTGTCTGAGCACTGAAATCGGCGTGCCACGGATCGACCAGATAAATCACACCGGCCGCGGCTAGCCCAATCCCCAGAAAATGTCGCAGCGAAGCTTTATCGTATCCGAGCGCAATACTTGCCACGAGAGTGAAGACGGGAATGGTAGTAATGAACAGCGTTGCATTGATCGCGGTCGTAAGCGACAAGCCTTTCACAAAAATGAACTGGTTAAGGGCGACGCCAAGTAAGCTTGAAAGAAACAGCCAGGCCAGCACTCGCTTCGGCACTTGCCGCAGCCCACCGACTCTTCGCTGCAACATGCTGAAAATCAGGGCTGCCCCAAAGATGCGAAAACAAACCAGGCTAGTGCTTGACATCGACCGTAGCGCAACCTTGCCAAAGATAGGCCAGGTGCCGAACATGATTTGGACCGCGACCAATGCGACGTGAGGCGCGATCGCGTGATCTTTGATTGACGAGTTAGGGGCCATTTGAAATGTTTCCGACAAATACTGACGGGCAACAAAAAGGATCGGGTCGTTCCCGATCCTTTCATCGCGAGGAAGTAGTTAATTCGTTTCAGACAACCAGAAAGAGCGGGTTCTCTAGAATCTTTTTGAACGTCTGCAAAAACTTTGCACCCGTCGCGCCGTCAACGACGCGATGATCGCAGGACATCGTTACCCGCATCATCTGGCGTATAACCAGCTCGTTGTCTCGCACCACCGGTTTTGGCGACATCGCCCCTACTGCCAGGATCGCTGCTTCCGGCGGGTTGATGATGGCGGTGAACTCGTCGATGCCAAACATACCGAGGTTGCTGACGGAGAAGCTGGCGCCGAGATATTCTTCCGGGCGCAGCTTGCGATGGCGCGCGCGTTCGGCCAGGTCGCGAACTTCAGCCGCGATCTCACTGAGCGATTTTTGATCAGCGGCGCGAACAATCGGCGTGATTAGTCCTTCCTCGATCGCAACGGCAACGCCGATGTCGGCGTGTTCGTAGTATCTAACCACCTTGTCCTGGAATGAAGCGTTGACTTGCGGATGCTGCATCAGCGCTGCAGCCGCAACCTTGATGATGATGTCATTGACGCTGATCTTGAGTTCCGGATCGAGTTCATTTATGCCTTTGCGCATTTCAGCCGCGCGATCCATTTCAATCTCAGTGGTGAGGAAGAAATGCGGTACAGGCCCGAGCGAAGTCACCAGTCGCTTGGCGATGATACGGCGCATCTCGCTGGCCGGCTCGTCGCGATAAGCTGAAGCGTGCGCGGTTGCTGATTGCTGAAGCGGAGATGCGCTGACCGCTTTGAGATGTCTTTGAGGCGATTGCGCTTCCCCTGGTGCGCTCGCTGCTTTGCCGCCAATCATCTCTTCAACGTCGCGCTTGATAATTCTTCCGCCAGGTCCGCTGCCGCTCACGGAACGCAAATCAATTCCGGACTCGGCTGCCATGCGTGCCGCCAACGGCGAAACAATTAGACGCCCGCTTGATGCAGCTTCAGGTTGCCTAGACTGCTGTCCATTACCAGAGGCACTGTTTGCGACTGCTGGTTCAGTAGATACACTCGGTGTAGTTTCACGAGCGCTCGCTGCTTCGGTTGTTTGTGGAGCCGCCGTGGGCTTCGGCGATTGGCTGGTGGCTGCTCCGGCTGTCAGCGCGGAGATGTCTTCGTCAGGCTCACCAATGATGGCGATCAACTGACCCAGCGGCGCCGATTCGCCTTCCTGAATCAGGATCTTGCGCAAGACTCCGTTACCGAGGGCTTGCATTTCCATCGTTGCTTTATCGGTGTCGATCTCGGCGAGTGGTTCGCCCATCGACACTTTGTCGCCCTCTTTCTTCAGCCAGCGAGAGAGTTGTCCCTCTTCCATCGTCGGCGAAAGCTTGGGCATGATTACCTGAGTTGCCATTTTGATCGGATAGCTCTTGTCAGTACCGCCTGCGGTAGCGGGCGGGTTAGGGGTTGAACTCGGGAATTAATCAGTAGACCCGCCCGCTACCGCAGGCGGTACTGA
>JANLYZ010000397.1:0-1532 GCA_031365905.1 Chloracidobacterium sp.
TGAGGCTGATGCCGGGATAGATTTCTTCGTAGCGCACGGCCCGGAATGTCGGCACATCAACGTGCCACTTCGAGGCGTCGTTGCCGATCAAATAGTTGCGATGACCGGGAAGTTCCTCGACGCCTCTCGCAACCGCGTTCGGGTTTGCGTCCTGCAAGTTGAAACCAAGCAACGGGTTCGGTGTCTTGGCTTCTGCTTTAACCGCACCGCGAGATTCGCTGCGCGTTTTTCGGTTCGACTGGGAATTATGTCTCCGCAGTTCGAGGAGAGCGCCGGTGGAAGTCAGAAACAAGTTGTAGCCGGCCCCGCGTGCTGAAAACCGGGCGCGGCTATCCAACTGACCAACGTTCTGCTCGAAACTCAGCGGCAGCTTCGCGGTAAACTGTCGCAAGGCTGGGCCGCCCGGGATTTCTTTTTGCGTTGCGGCAAACTTCGCCCTCAGATGGTTGGCCGTCATATCGCCGGCGTGCTTTGCGCTAACGTGGGTAGCTGAGTCGAACCAAACGAGCCCGAACAAACCAGAACCTACCAGGAAAGCGGCGAAGATTTTCTGCTTTAAGCTCAACGTAATTTATGCTCTCGCCGCGCTTCGCGGGCTCAAAACAAGACCCACAAACTTGTTCGGCACTTCCTTCACAAAAGAGCCGAGCGCGGGTGAACACGTAATGCTAATTGTGTTCGACCCACCTCGGTCCTCTTCATTACAAATTTGATTTGTGAAATCGCTCCGCTTCTTCTCGTCAGCCCAGGAAAGGCAAAGTCGGTGTGGCAAAAGTCGCCAGATTTGGAAACACTGCCGCCCGATCACTCACCGCCAGACCATACCAGTTGGCCAGCGTCGCTGCATATTGATCAATGGAAGTCGTCGGTATCCATTGCCCGCGGTTGCTGTTGGTGTCATCCGGACCGGCGAGCTGCAACGCCGGAAAACCGTAAGGCAGCCCACTGCCATCTGGTCGGGCTGATCCGTAGAAAGCGCCGCCCTGAACGGCGCCACCCATGATAAATGCGTGACTGCCCCAAGCGTGATCCGAGCCCACTGTGCCGGAGCCGCTTCCGGAAGGTTGCAGCGTGCGACCAAAATCAGACAGCGTAAAGGTCGTGACGTTGTTGCTCAGTCCCTGCGCCACCATCTCATCGTAGAAAGCGCGCATCGCCTGGCTCAGTTGCGTAAGCAATCCGCCTTGCGTGCCCGACTGTGCAGCACCACCCGCAGGATTTGTCGGATCGCTGCCAGTTTCGTTCGTGTGCGTATCAAATCCACCGAGCGTGCAGAAGAAAATCTGGCGGCCGCTCGCAAGTCCCAGCGTTCCTTTGATCTTTATTAGCTTCGCGATCTGCGCCAACTGATTTCCCAACGAGGTTGTCGGGAAAGCGGCGGTGAGCGCTGGATTGCCGGCTGCGTTCAACGCGGCATCGGCCGTTAGCGCTGCGCTGGTTGTATCGGTCGAAGCCTTAATCAGCGTCGCGCCCTGATCGAGTCCTAACAGCGTCCGGTAACTGCTGCCATTATTAAAAGGATTCGCGCTGCT
>JANLYZ010000399.1:0-1896 GCA_031365905.1 Chloracidobacterium sp.
ACGCTGATCTCCGGCGACAACGTCGTCGGTCTCGGTTCTGTCTTAATCGATCCGCCGGAAGGAAACATGCGCGACTACCTGAGCTCACTTGCCCGTATGCGCGCGCTCCCAAATCTCTCCGTCATCTTTGGCGGCCACGGACCCGCGATTGCGAGTCCTTACCGAAAGATCGACGAGTACATTTCGCACCGGCTGGATCGAGAACAAAAGATTCTCGAAGCGGTGCGGGCTGGCGCGGCGACTCTGAAAGAAATCGTCGTTCAGGTTTACACTGACGTGTCTCCGAAGGCGCATGCGATGGCCGAACGCGCAGTCCTCGCGCATCTGGAGAAACTAATCGAGGACGGTGCTGTTCAAGAGAAAGGGCCGGGACTCTTTCAGAACCGGGAACGGTAGCGACCAGCCCAAGGTTCCCCGTCGGGCCGCCACCAAAAACCTTTACTTCAATCGGAAATTCCTGGCCGGTCGCTACCGCTCCCGGTTCTGAAAGTGCCCACTACCTCTTCGCCGTCCACTCGCGTAAGATATTCGTTCTCCCGTTTCAAATTCTAATCAGGTCGCAGGGCTTTCTATGAGCAGTCCACAAACATCATTTTCACCAGCTAAAACTTTCGGCGAACTGAAGCAGAGTGGTTACAAGAGCGTCTCGGTTAAAGACGAGCTGCGCGCAAACCTCATCAAGAAACTACGCGGTGGCGAAAAACTGTTCCGCGGCATCGTTGGTTACGACGAGACGGTGATCCCGCAACTCGTCAACGCAATTCTTGCACGTCACAACGTAATCCTGCTCGGCCTCCGCGGACAGGCCAAGAGCCGGATCATCCGCCAACTAACCGAACTCCTGGACGAGCAAATTCCGATCATCGCCGGTTCTGAAGTGAACGACGATCCGTTTCATCCCATCTCCGCTTACGGCCGGCAGATGCACGCCGTGCACGGCGACTCAACGCACATCGATTGGATTGATCGCGATTCACGTTTTGTTGAGAAGCTTGCAACGCCGGACGTAACCATCGCCGACATCATCGGCGACGTCGATCCGATCAAAGCCGCCAAGGGTGGGCATTTGTTGAGCGACGAGCTGACGATTCATTACGGCCTGCTCCCGCGCGCCAATCGCGGCATCTTCGCCATCAACGAGCTTCCGGATCTCGCCGGGAAAATTCAGGTTGGACTCTTCAACATCATGCAGGAAGGCGACGTGCAGATTAAGGGTTACCCCGTGCGGCTGCCACTTGATGTGATGCTCGTATTTTCTGCGAACCCGGAAGACTACACGGCGCGCGGAAAAATTATCACGCCGCTCAAGGATCGCATCGGCACGGAAATCATGACGCACTACCCGGCGGACTTGCAGACAGCCATTGAGATCACTCGTCAGGAAGCCTGGGTGAAGCGTGACGGATCAGACAGTTCATCATCGCGGCTGAGCATTCCCGAGTTTATCCGTGAACTCGTCGAACAAATCGCGTTCGAGGCGCGTGACGACAGCAGGGTTGACAAGCATTCCGGCGTTTCGCAACGCCTGCCCATCACGGTTATCGAGTCGCTGCTTTCAAATGCCGAGCGGCGCGCGCTGCTGACGGGCGAGGAAGAAATCGTGCCGCGCATCTCTGACGTTTACGCGGCCATCCCTTCAATGACCGGAAAGATGGAACTCGAGTACGAAGGCGAGCAGATTGGCTCCAGTCGCATCGCGAAAGACCTGATCAAACGCGCGGCGGGGGAAATATTTGAAGGCTACTTCGTCGGGATCGACTTCGCACAGACAGTGCAGTGGTTTGAGACTGGAAACAATCTGCGCCTCGCGGATACCGCGTCTGCGCAGGAATGCCGAACGCTGCTCGAGGCCGTGCCGGAGTTAATTGACGCCGCGGTCATTCCGTTTGACTTCAA
>JANLYZ010000420.1:0-3583 GCA_031365905.1 Chloracidobacterium sp.
TCGTAGAAAAGTCCGAAGGCTGCACGAATCACCGTCTTGCCGTTGTTCTGTGGATCCCAGGCCACTGCCAATCTCGGCGCCCAGTTGTTTTTGTCACGCGGGAAGCCCTGCTGCACGTTGAGTGCGTCTTGTGCGGCTAAGAGATCTGCTTGCGAAAGCGTGATGCCTGAAAGCGGATCTCTAAAGGAAGGCTCGGGCAGAATCGTCTGCGTCTTTTCATAGTCGTAACGCACGCCGTAATTCAGCGTCAGGTTAGGTCTGATCTTCCAGGAGTCCTGCGCGAAAAATGCCATCGGCTGATTTTTCAACTTGCTTACCGGATTGCCGAATCCCTGGACGTAAACCGAGGGAATACCCAAGCCGTAAGACTGCACCGGAGTAAAGTTGGGCGGCGTCTGGCCGTTAGGAGCAGTTGGCAACGTCGGCGCGAGCGTCCGCGCGGAGAACTCACCGAAGTTAAATAATCCGGCAAAGTTTAGTTCGAACACCGCTGAAGGAATTCTGACGAAGGCGAGATCGCCGCCGACCTTAAATGAGTGATTGCCGTGAACGAGGCTGAGATTGTCAGTCCATTCGTAGCGCGTCTCCGTGCGAATGACCGGGGAGAAAAGTTCCCGGCCGATAAACGCTGCGCCCGTGATATTGAAAGCAACGGCTTCTCTGTTCTGCGAAGTGAAGGTCGCACGGCGCTCGCCGAAATTGAAGCGCGCCTCATTGACCATGTTGCCGCCGAGCGTCGAAGTCAAACTGGCGACGAATGCATAGTCGATGAGTTTTTGGATGCCGGTGCGCGAAAAATCGTTTTGACCCAGCGACTGGTTTTGCGACTCGACCTGAATTCCAGTGAGCGTGCTCGGGTTGTAGCCAAAGCGCATGCTGAACTGATGGTCTTTAGTAATCAAGTGATCGAGACGGATAGAGTTGTAAGCCGTTCTATCCTGAATCGGGAAAATCTTTTGCAGATTGTTCAAGGGACGAAAGGCGATTGGTAAACCATTCGTGCCGGTGGTGCCGACCGGAACGGGCGCGCCGGTGAGTAGGAAGCGGCTGCCGATAACTTGGCCGGCGGGAATTGCACCGCCAGCGCTAAGAAGTGGATTGGTGCCGGTTAGTCCCGTTGTGCCACCGCTCGATGCCAGATAAGCGTAATTGACGGCCGCGCCAATAGCCGCAGGATTGCCGGTGCCCAACAGGCTACTGATGTAGCTGACCTGACCCGGGGTCAGGTTGTTGAACGTCTGCACGCCGAGTCCCGTAATGGGTATTGAGATAGAGCTACCCAGCCCTTGCGCGACGTTGCTGGTAAAGAAACCCGACTCGTCGCGCCGACGGCCTTCGAAGGCAAAGAAGAAAAAGGTGCGATCACGATCCAAGGGACCCCCGAGGGTCACGCCGTATTGCGTGCGCCGGAAAGCCGGCTTGGCGATCGGTGAAAACGGATTGCGCGCCTGGAAATTCTTGTCTCTGATGTAACCGAATATGTTGCCGTGAAAGTTGTTCGTGCCGCTCTTGGTAACAACGTTGACGATGCCGCCGGAAGATCGTCCAAACTCCGGCGCAAAAGAATTCGTCACCACCTGAAACTCCTGGACTGCTTCCTGGGAAACAGTCGAGCGCGAAGCGTTGACAGAATTGTCAGTGTTGTCGGCGCCGTCAACCTGGACCAGATTCGAGCGACCACGCTGGCCGCCAAAGTTCAAGCCAGTTGTCGGGGCTGGTCCAATGGGACGACCGTTGTCGCGTCCGACCGTAGAGGTGGTCAGTGCAAACGACAGATAATTTCTTTCGTTGATCGGAAGGTTTTCGATGCGTTGCAGGTCGACTGTGGTGGCGACCGCCGTCTTGGAAGTTTCCACGAGTTCCGCCGACGCGCCGGAAATTGTTACTACTTCGCTGACCTGTCCCACTTCTAACGCGACGTCCAGGTCTCCGCGCTGCCCGACAGTGAGTACCACTCCCGGCAATACAGATTTTTTAAAGTTTGGAGCTTCCACCGTGACTTCATAGTCACCAGGCGTAAGGTTCACAATTAGGTAAGCACCGTCCTGGTTGGTCGTGGTCGTCTTGCTGATGTTAGTGCCCGGATTTCGAGCTGTAACTGTTGCGCCGTTTACCACCGCCCCGCTTTGATCGCGGACGACGCCCTGCAGGTCGGCCGCGTTGGATTGCGTCTGCGCCAGGCCGACGCCTGCGCCGAGCACGCCACAAATCATGGTAACGAGGAAAAAAACTGCGAAGCGAATCGAAGGGTTGAGCCACTGCGTAGGGGACGCAAACATTATCGTTTCTCCTTAGCTTAAGTTAGAGACGCGGACGACCAGGTAAGAACTGGAAAACCTAAAGGCGATTAGAACGCGACGCCTTTTTACTCCAAAAGCGCCGATCTGGCAAGCGTTTACCTGCTTGTTACCGAGGTGGTTTGGTCAACGCGAGTGAACTTTTTGCATTAACGTTTGCAAAGCTTTGCGATTCCTGCTGACGGTTGGAGCAAATCGGTAAGCGAATTAGGGTAGTGGGTCAGTTTGAAAAGTGGCATGGGCGTCCCGTGAATCACGCGCAAGATGCGCGTGCCACATTCAAACTTGACCCACTACCCGAATTAGAGGCTTGAAGTTTTTGCTTCACGGCTACTCGGATGGCGTGTAGCCCGCGCAAGTTTCCGCCGCAAGCGCGAACTAGTCCCGAAAAAAAGTATTGCCGCTTCCGCCAGATGGGGAAAAAACGCAGCGCGGCGCAGCAGGCCCGATACTCGTAAACGCGACTCGAAGCGGCGCCGGTATTCAGCCGCGTAATCATTTAGCAGTAATTGGAACCCACCACGCTCTCGCAACCGTTCCAGACTTCGCGCGATCACATCGGCTGCGACTTGCCCGCTTTCCAGCGCCATCAGCATGCCGCTGCCGGTGAACGGATCGATAAACGCCGCCGCGTCGCCGACAGTCAGCAATCCCGCGGCTGGCGCCAGCGTGCGACGTCCAAAACTCTCGAGTGACACACTGAGCCATGGCGTGCTCGTCGTCGCCTCAGCCAGCGTGTGGGCCGCGCGGGAGTTCTGCATCACCACTTCCCGCCTGACTACTTCCGGATCCGAACCATAACGGCGGACATCGTTGGCAGCAACGATGAAACAGAGATTGCTAACGCCGCCTTCAACGCGGCTCAACCCGCCGTAGCCGTGTTTGTAGAAATAGATCTCGCAGGCGCCCGCCGCCACGCGAGTATTTTTCAGATGCGCTTTAAACGCCACCAGTGAGTTGGTGTGTTTTCGCTGATTCGCCCGCGGCGGATCCAACTGGCGCGCCAGAGAGCGCGTTCGTCCGGTTGCGTCGATCGTGACCAGCGCTTCATAGTCACGCGTCGCGTCGCCGATCTTCACGCGGATGCCCCGCACTTCTTCGCGCTCGTAAATTAATCGCGACGCGTGGGCCTCTTCCAAAACTACCACGCCGGCGCTTTTCGCTCGTTGCAGCAGTTGCTGATCCATTTCACTCCGACTCAAGCCCATGGCCTGTGCGCCCGAAGTGAACCATTCACTCGGCACAGCAACGCTCTTGCCCCGGCGGGAATAGAAAACTGTTTCCGA
>JANLYZ010000471.1:0-3031 GCA_031365905.1 Chloracidobacterium sp.
GGTTACGGCGCAAACCATCGGCTACTTTTTTATGTACGTCGGATCGATCTCTGTCTTCGCGCGTGTGTTGCTGCTAGGTCGCATGGTCGACTGGCTGGGTGAAGCAAATCTTTCGCGTCTGGGTTTAGTGCTGCTCGCCGCCGGCGTGGTGGGGATGCCGCTTTCGCAGAACCTGTGGATGCTGGCAATCGCGGTCGCGTTGATACCGTTAGGCACGGCCTTCACTTTTCCCTGCGTGACGGCGCTGCTCTCGCGCGTCATCAGCCAGAGAGAGCGTGGCCTCTACATGGGAATGCAACAGACGTATGGCGGCGTGGCGCGCATCATTGCGCCACTCTTTTTCGGTTGGTCGTTTGACCGGCTTGGCGTGTCGTCACCTTATTTCTTCTCGGCTGCGTTCATCCTGGCCACGATCTTTCTCGGCTTTGGATTGGACCAGTATGCGAGGCCGCCACTTCCCGTTGAGGTTAAACCGGCGAGCGTCGATGGAGAACAGGAAGCAGATGATTCCGTAGCAAGAAAACCTCCGCAGATTTCGCCGATTCCGCAGATTCAAGACGATACGGGCCAATAAACTCGTCAGCTCATCCGCTCATCTATTCTGATTCTGTGTAATTTGCGTAATCTGCGGATGACGGTTCGACGGATAACGAGGAGTGCGCATTCGTCCCTGAATCAGCTAAACTGCGTGCGTTTCAACGTAATCAATTTTTCTCTGCACACACTCTATCGAGGTAGTTATGGAGGGCACTCTGCACTTGCGCCTATTACAATCGTTTGCACTCATCGCCATTTTGATATGTATATCGGCTTTCGCACTGCATGTTCCGGTGCATTCAGCCGAAAGAGCCGGGACAGATTCGGCTGCAGCCTCGCAAACACCTCAGCAATCGCCATCGCCTCAGCCGTCACCTTCACCCTCGCCGACACCCGTGCCGTTGCCGCCACCAACTGTCAGGATTGCCGACTACCGCGCGAGTGCCGGGCGCATCATTGGCGCGGCGGTGACCAGTGATCACGCTTATACGCGGCTCGCGTATTTGACTGACCGCATCGGCAATCGTCTCAGTGGCTCAAGCAGTTTGGAACGCGCGATCGCCTGGGCTCTCACTGAAATGAAGAGCGACGGCTTGGACAACGTGCGCGCGGAAAAGGTGATGGTGCCGCATTGGGTGCGCGGCGAAGAGAGCCTCGAGCTGGTTAGTCCCGAACCGCGCAAACTATCAATGCTTGGTTTGGGAAATAGTGTGAACACGCCGCCTAATGGAATCACTGCGGAAGCGATCGTGGTGCGCAGTTTCGACGAACTCGAAGCGCTCGGCGAAGGCGTGCGCGGAAAGATCGTTGTCTATAACGCGCCGTTTGTTAGTTACGGCGAAACGGTTCGTTATCGCGGCTCAGGCGCTTCACGCGCGGCTCGCTATGGCGCCGTGGCCGCACTGGTGCGCTCGATTACGCCCGTTAGCTTGCAAACGCCGCACACGGGCGCGATGAATTACGACGAGAAGCAACCAAAGATTCCCACCGCTGCAATCACTATTGAAGCGGCGGAGTTATTGCAACGAATGAATGACCGCGGCGAGCATCCGACGTTGCGGCTCAAGATGGAAGCAAAGTTTTTGCCGGATGCCGAGTCAGCGAATGTTGTTGCCGAGTTGAAAGGTTCGGAAAAGCCGGATGAAGTTGTACTGATTGGAGGACATCTTGATTCGTGGGACGTGGGCCAGGGTGCACAGGACGACGGCGGCGGCGTGATTATCGCCTGGGAAGCGGTGCGACTGCTCAAGGAACTGGGGCTGCGACCGCGACGAACGATTCGCGTAGTGGCCTTCACTAACGAAGAAAACGGAGCGCGCGGGGCCAGTGGTTATCGCGACGCACATCTAGCCGAAGTTGCCAAACACATTCTGGTCGTCGAGTCTGACTCCGGTTGTTACCGGCCGGAAGGTTTTGGCCTCGCGACTGCCGCAACACCGCAAGCGCGAGCCAACTTCATCGAGATTGCCAAACTCCTGGCCGGCATCCGCGCCGATCACATTGCGGCGAACGGCGGCGGCACAGACATTGGGCCAATGATGAAGGAAGGTGTCACGGGCGCGAGTCTCAACGTGGACGGCACGCACTATTTCGATATTCATCACACGCAGGCCGACACGCTCGACAAAGTGAATCCGCAGGAGCTCGCTCTGTGCGTCGCCGCGATGGCCGTTATGGCTTATACCGTCGCGGATATGCCGCAAACATTTAGCGGACCGACGCCGGCAATCCGGTGATGGTCTGAATGGCTTTGCAGAAATAGTAAGTCGATTCAGTCCGCGTAGCGGACGAATGAGAGTAGCCCAGCAGTTCACAGCTGGGATCAGATGCGCCTGCGGTTTTCGAAGTCCGTGCAGCGGACGACTGAAAGATCCTTTGAGGAGGCTCAGTCGTCCGCTTCACGGACTCAACGGTAATTCTCGGTTTTGTTCCCAGCAGTGAACTGCTGGGCTATTTTCGGCCGTCCGCTGCGCGGACTCGGCCAATCCTGTGTTATCACAACGTCGTGCAATCTTAATTTACCGATTCGCCGATCAATGATACCTTGACCTCCCATTAGCGCGCTCTGGACTAAGGCCGGTGGGTTTAGTGGCTTCACGCCACTGTTTTTAATATCCGAAATCTTTAAGATCTCTGCTCTTGTATTTCAATTCAGGCTGTGTGGTTTGCCGCACTGCACGTTTGAACTCGTGCACCATTAGCATTAGCACCGCGGCTTCAGCCCGGTGTTTAGGTGGCGGTTTCAGAATGGAAACCGTTTAAACGGTTCAGGCGATGGTAGGTATCCAATTCACCGGGCTAAAGCCACGGTGCTAATGAGACTGGTACGGGAGAACTGCACCAACCGCCTAAAACATGGAACTACCGCCTATTGATCGTGCGACTTCCCGGTTCGCATTTGGTTCGCTGCTGTTGCTGCTCGGCCTCAGTGCATGGAGTGGATGCAAGCACGCAGTGCCTGCCAGCCGCGATAACGCGACCGATAGCCACGCGC
>JANLYZ010000474.1:0-3738 GCA_031365905.1 Chloracidobacterium sp.
GTTCTTTCCAGAGGTAGCGCGTGCTCCCGTGACGAACCCATGGTTTTAACTCCGCTGAAATCGAGCCCGTCTGCCTCAACTCCCGTGTTGCATAAGCTTTGAGTGCCTCTAGTACTTTTTCCGGTTTACATGCAGCAGAAATGACTGCGTGAACATGATTCGTTCTTACATTGATTGCCAAAAGGGTGTACCCGCGGTGGTAGCAGACATTTCGCGCAGCTTCTTCAACCATTTTTCTCTGAGCCGTAGTCAGAATAATTGGTGGAGATTTCAGTTGCTGTTCCTCGATTCGTGTACGCTCCTGATCTGGACGAAGCAGTGGCGTACCGAAGCGGTTGGTTTTGCGATCCACTGAACCCCGCCCATCGCCGTGCAGCCACGTTCCATATGTTCGGAACGTGATTAGATAAGCGAGCGGAAGGACATTGCTATCAGGATCGTTGGACACCCAAACAGGATAGGGCAAACAGAAGCCCGACCGTAAGGGAGGGCTTTGGAGGCGTGTTATTGGAAGAGTGCAAGAGTCTTTGCTTCCCCGAACAGCTAGTGGGTAAGGTAGCCCTCCCTTACGGTCGGGCTTCTGCCAGATCGCCTCGACTTACACTTCGGAGCGAAGACTTTCGCATTAGTTATCCGGCTACCGTCAAACAGCGCGAAGCGGAAGCCTTGCTCGGATTGCTTCAGTCGAGCCGCAAGTCGCTCGTCGCGCGCGTCGCCGCCGCCGGTATTAAAGTTCAGTTCCCTGCTCTTGAAGTCTACCTAAACGAAACGACCGGAGATTTTGTCGGGCGCACAGGGCAACCCGCCTGGGCAGCCGCAGCCACCAAAGGAAACCGGATTGAACTCCAGCCGCTCGAAACGTTGCAGCGCCGGCGGATTCTCGAAACAACCTTGCGGCACGAACTCGTACATACTTTAATTGATGCTATCGGACACGGCCGGACGCCGCGCTGGCTTGCAGAAGGTTTGGCTATTCACCTGGCGGGCGAAGGGCGTATGGTAGTGCGGTACGCGCCGCGAAGAAAAATGAGCACGGACGAAATTGAGAAGCGACTTGCGGATAGCAAATCAAGTCAATCGGCGACTAACATGCGCGCGGCTTATGCTGCGGCCTACAGCGAAGTCAAACGTTTGCTTGATAGCGAAGGCGAAGCAAAGGTCTGGCGGCGCCTGACGCAGTGATGCCAGTAGTTCAGAGTACAAGCTTTAGCTTGCTGTCCTCGGAAAGCGCAAACTGAAGTTTGTACTCTGAACTGCTTCCTGGTTCTGAACGAAAGTTCTTGAATTTGATAGTTGACTATAGAAGATCTACAGTCAGCTCCAACACATGAAGAAATTCAAGAGAAGCCAACGTCTCATCGCTTTGTTCGTTGCCACAGTCATGCTCGCAGCGCCACTCCTCGCGCAACAGAGACACGCTCCACCAAAGAAACCGGCCGCGGCTCCGGAACCGGCGCCCACGTTTGATTCCTTGCTCGCGGCGGATAGTTTCAAAGTTTATTGTGAAATCAGGGGCGTCGGTGGCTTGATTCGCTCTTCTGCGGTCAACGATCTGCTCGATCCGGTGATGAAATTCGGTGGACCGCCCAAAGAATTTAAGACACTGGTGAAGTGGCTTAACGCGCACGCCGACGTGCTCGCCGGTTCGCGCATGATGGTCGCCGGTTGGGCTTCGAGACCGAAGCTACCGAATGTTCTGGTCGCCATCGAGTTTTCCTCTCCCGAAGAAGCGAAGAAGTTTTATCCGGAGTTGCGCGACTTTCTTCCACGGCTTCTACCCACGCCAACGCCGATACCGTCACCTGCGCAAACACCGGCGCCCGCTACGAAGCCCGGAGCTGTCGCTCCGGCCGGTTCATCCGACACTCAAGCGACCAGGGCTGAACTGATTGTCCCGCCCGCGAGCGGCCCGCAAAACGTCGGCACAGTGGTCGATAAGCCGCCGGAGCCTGCGGGGCCTCCTTATCAAATGAAACAGGCCGGCTCGCTCGTTTTCATAAGCGATACTGCGTTTACATTTCGCGATCTCAAACCGACAGACAGTAAGCCACTCGAAGAAGATCAAAACTTCCTGACGGCGCGCAATCGCTTTTCTTCCGAGTCGCTTTTTCTTTACGTCGATCTGAAGGCGATTGAAAAGGAAGAAAAGGAGCGAAGGCAAAAGTACGAAGAGGAAGAACAGAAACGAATTGAACTCGAGGCCGCCAATCCGCCAAAGGCAGAAGAGTCTCCCGAGATGGAGGCGACTGAGATGCCTCCAGGCTCCGGCGAAGAAGAGACTGTGCCGCCCACTGAGCCGCCTGAGGAAGAACCAGTCGAGACCGAGGCAACGGTTGATCCTCAAGCGTCGAGCGGCGCCACTCTCGCGGGTGAGCCCCAACCCGTCACGGATACCGGGCCACCGATGATGTATTCGCTTTACGGTGCTCTCTTCGGCGGCGAGGCGAAGTGGCCTGAAGCAATCGGCGCAGCGTTGGTTTTTGAAGGCGAAGCCTACGTCGTTCGCACTCTGATAATTAACAACGCGGAAACAAAAGGCAACGCGATTCCATTCATGCCGCAGTTTGTTTCGGGACCGGCAATCACGCCGGAGTCTCCCAACATCTTCCCGGCGGATGTTGAACTTTTCGTCAGCGTCTCACTCGATTACCCGCAAGTCTACGAGGGAATGTTGAAGGCCATGACGAATGCGCAGGAGATGGAGAGAAAATATCGGACGAAACCCACCGTCGATGGTCCAATCCCGGAAACGCCCTTCGCAGTGTATGAAAAGAAGTTGGGAATAAAGATCAAAGACGACTTGCTGCCGCTGCTCGGAAATGAGTTGGCCCTCGCCTTGCCGCGAAAAGCAAAGAAAGCGGCGAGCGAACCAGCGACGATCTCACCCGAAGAGAAACCGAAAGCAGACGGCGCCAATCAGGCTAATCAGAATCAATCTCCCAATCCAATCATTGCGATCGCGATCAAGGATCGGGAAGCAGTTGCAAAACTAATCCCCAAACTGATCGAAGGCTTCGGATTAAAAGGCGCAAGCCTGCTGGCGCAAAGTGAGAAACGCGATGGCACTGAAATCGTTTCTTACGCCGGAGTCTTTTCTTACGCGTTCGTGGGTGACTTCCTCGTTGTGTCAACCGATCCCGCGGAAACGCGACACGTAGTTGACGCCTACCTGAATCATCAAACAATTTCGTCCGATAGTCATTTCCGAAACTACACGCGCTGGCAACCACGGCAGCTATTGGGTCAGGTTTATGTGGGGCCGGGCCTGGTGGAAGATTTCACTTCGGAAGGTCGACGCTCTGGAGCGACAAGCGACGACAAGACAAGCGCGTTTCTTACAGGCCTGAATCCGATAATCGATCCGCTCACTTATTCACTCTCCAACGACGGCCTCGGCCCGTTTCACGAACTTCACATACCGAAGAATTTGCTCATGATGGTCGTCGCCGGACTTTCGGCTGGGGTCAGCGAAGCGCTGCCGGCGAGCAATGAAGCGACCGCTAAAAGTTTGGTACGCAACGCCGCTTATGCGGAAGCTGGCTTTCGATCAACCAAAGGCCACGACGGCTACGGCACACTCGAGGAGTTGGTCTCCGCCGGATTTATGAGCAAGGAGATGACGGAGAAGTATGGCTACAGAATTGAAGTGACCGCCTCCAAAGACAAGTTTGAAGTTACGGCCGTTCCGCTGGAGTATGGCCGCACCGGCAAGCTCTCGTTCTTCATCGACGAGAGCCA
>JANLYZ010000023.1:0-6914 GCA_031365905.1 Chloracidobacterium sp.
TGCCTTCTTCAACCACCGCCGCCGAAGTCCTGGCCATGAAGCCTGACGGAGTTTTTCTTTCCAACGGCCCCGGCGATCCCGCTTCGATGAACCGGGAAGTCGAACAAATCAAGGAATTGGTTAGTTCAACTATGCCGACCTTCGGGATTTGTTTTGGGCACCAATTGCTGGGACGAGCCTTTGGCGGTTCTACTTTCAAGCTTGGCTTCGGACATCGCGGCGGAAATCAGCCGGTTAAGGACTTGCAACAAGGCGGCGTGGAAATCACTTCACACAATCATGGCTTCGCGGTCGAGGCGGATAGTCTTCCTGCTGACGTTGAGGTAACGCATGTAAATCTCAACGACCGCTGCGTTGAAGGCATGCGACACAAGACGCTGCCGATAATCTCAGTTCAGTATCACCCCGAAGCGGCACCCGGTCCGCACGATGCGGCGCACCACTTCACACGTTTCATCGAATTGATGGAACAACGGCCGCGTCTGTCGGAAAGGTGAATGATGAACGACCAAACTTCAGCTCAAGAAATCGAGTTGTCCGAGCGCGGAATAGACGAAGCTCAAGCTGCGAATCTACGCGCGCGCCTCGGTACATTCGCGGCAGATTGGGAATTGCCTGACATGGAAGCATACGATGCTCTATAAGCGAGCCGATGTCCTGCTAGTATTTCCCTCCCTTAAACCAGCCTAAAATCGGAAGCCAACGCCCGCGCTGAATTGAAAGTTATGTGTGGTGTCAGGGGCCGTGTGAAAAGGCTGCGTCGCCGGAAAGAAGACTATGGGAAAGTCGAAGCTCCGATAGTGGATCATCGTGTCGCCGCCATCGAAACGCGTTACAATCCGCCGCGAAGGATAAAACTCGAGTACGCCGCCAAGATCAAAAGAGAAGTAGGTTTTTCGTACAGGTCGAAAGATGGGAAAGCCAAAAGTGGGATCCGCGTCAACCTCTATCGCCTGGCTGAAACTGACTAAACCCGGCCGAGCTTTCGCGAAGACGCCAAACTTCTCAAACCGTTTCCCGGCCTTTATGCCAGTTTGCACTTGAATGATTCGGCCGCCAGCTCGCCCGTTGTTTACAAAGGGAAGTGCTTTTGGATAAAAGTCGCCCTGAAGTTCCCACGCGAAGTGTGGCGAAAGGTTGTAAGCGAGCCTCCCGCCGAACCCCGCCTGCGTAATCGTATCGCGAAACTCGGAAATCGTGAGCGGGAAGCCGAAGCTAAAGCGCTCCAACTGTCGCAGACCCAACGAAGAGAATTGGGCGCCCGCCTCAAACCGTTTCAGCCTTTCTTGGTGAGCCGGCTGGGCGGCGCCTTCCGGCGGTAGCGAGCCAAAGCGGAAGCCGATTCCCGCGCTGATTTGCAAGTTATGCGTATTGTGCGAGGTTGCTTGAGGCGGGAGGCTGAAAGGGAAAAACGAATCGCTGCCGTAGTGAATGATCGTGTCGCCAACGTCGATGCGCGTCAGCACTCTTCGCGAGGGATAAAACTCGAGCACGCCGCCAAGGTCCATTGAGAAATGAGTTCTTCGTCGTTCGCCGAAAATTGGAAAAGTAAACGGCTGTCCATTGGGGTCAAGTATTGTTGTCGTACCAACTTGAGCGAGAGCCTTACTAAAACTTACCAATCCCGGCCGCGCCTTCGCGAAGACGCCGAACTTCCCGAAACGCTTGCCGGCTTTGACGCCGAACTGACCTTGCAGTAAACGTCCGCTGCGGGTGAAGTCGTTGAAGTTCTCGTGAGGAAAGAAGTTTCCCTCAGCTTCAATAGCGACATGCCGGTTAAAATTGAAAGTGAACCTGCCGCCAAATCCGGCTTCTGAGTTTCCGCGTCCAAAGGTGACCGAGCCCGCGAAAGTCTGTTCGGGAAACGTCACCGATGAAAACTGAACACCCACTTCAATTCTTGACGGCAGGTCCGGCTCCTGTGCTTGACCAGTGCTACTGAGAAGCGTTGTCAGTGCGAAGATGCCAGCGAGGAATACAGGGCTTTTCATTTTAGGTACCCCTTTCATTGATGGGAGCGAGAAAGAATAAGAACAGCACCAGCCCGAGCCTATGGGAGAGAGTTCGGTCGTTGACTCGTTCCCTGCCCGGGGCAGGAGAGACCTCCTGAGGGCCAGGCTTTGGGGCTAATCTTCGACCGGTAGTTTAAGTTCACCAGTAGTGAGATCGGGACGCTCGCGGGCCATTTCCTCTGGCGTCGTATCAACGTCGGGATGAGCGGCGCCAGGATCTCTTTCCGATGGCAGCGATTCACGAGTTGATGCGCCTCCGAGCGGCGTCGGCTCCAAAAGATCGGCGAGACCTTCGCTGCCTCGATGTTCGAGCCAGTGCCGATAGCTGACGGTCAGGATGGCCACTACCGGAATCGCGAGAAAAATTCCGGCAACGCCGGCGAGCTCTGCGCCGGCGAGTATGGCGATTATTACCGCGAGCGGGTGCAGATGAATTCCCTGGCCAATCAAACGCGGATAGATAATGTAATCCTCAATGATGCGCAGCACGCCAAGAAAAACCAGCACCAGACAAGCCAGAAACGTGCCGCCATGCAGCACTGCCGCCGTGGCCGCGACAACGGCAATAACCAATGGGCCAACCAGCGGAATGAATTCAAAAACTCCAGCGATCACTCCCAACGCGAGCGGATTGGGAACGCCCAGGAGTGTGAAGCCGAGCGTGCAAACCAAGCCGATGAAAAGACAGGCCATGAGCTGGGCGCGAATGTAAGAGGCGAGCGTGCTGTTGACGTCCTGGAAAAATTCGTCCCCGCGCCAGCGCCAGCGACCGCGGGGCAGCATCTGCAGGGCAGAGCGTCGAAACGCGTCGACATCTTTCAACAAGAAGAAACTCAACACCGGAATCAGAATCAGCCAGGGAAGGTAAGCCAACCAGCCTCCCATGCTTACCACTACGGCGCTGACTGTTTGACTGACTTTTTCGATCAGCCCGGGAATAGCGCCCTTGATGGCGTCTACCGGCATCTGATGCACGCGAAAGTATTCGACCCAGTCCTTCATTTTTCCGCCGACAGAATTCCAGTAACCTCGCGCCTGTTGGGCAAATTCCGGAAACTGATTTCCCAGCCGCGGTGCCAGCAAATAGATGCCGAGTACAACGACAGCAACGATGACCAGGTAAGAAAGAAGAATCGCCAGGGCGCGCGGAATCGCGAATTTGCGGCCGGAAACATGAATTGGGCGGTTAAGAAATTCGACCAGGGGCGCAACGAAATAAGCGAAGAATATCGAGAGGACCAGGAGCAGGATAACGCCGGTCAGCTTTACGATAATCCAGCGCGCAGATTCAAAGAGATAATAAGTAAGCAGTGCGAGGGTAACAACGCGCAGAACAAGGCGCGTTGGCGGCCAGGATGATTCCACGGCGATCGTTGTTGCCGTGTCTGCGATCTCTGTAGTCTCTTCTTTGGACACTATTATTGGAGTGGGTTAGTTGTAGAGTCTGCGAATTATGCCGTTAACAGCCTGTTGCTCCGTTGGCGTGATGCGGCGAAATTCAACCCCGAAGGTGTCGGCCGTTGCGTGATGCACAACTTCCCCGTGCAACGACAAAGCTTCTTCCTGGTCTACGAGCAGAAGTCCCAGTTGGTCGCCGACTTTTACATTTGGACATGCCGGCAGGTTACCGACCCGCATGCCACCGAGACTTATGTCGGAAGGTTCACCGAGTCCGATCGACTCTCGTAAACTTTCGTCTTCAACTGCCAGCGTTAGTCGTGTGTTGACGTAGTAACGGGGAAACTTGCGTCGCTCGTGATCGGGTAAGGTAATGTCGGGTGTCATCCGGAGGCTCCTTTCAGTTAGCTGACGCGAATTCGTCTTCGTCGTCCTCGTCATCATCTTCACTCGGCGGCGGCGGTGGCGGCGCCACGCGTGGGGCCGCCGGCTCCCAAATCAAACCCTTCCATTCGTCAGTTTCACCCAGAAGTTGCAGCGCCGCGAGCGGATGGCCCGGGTTACGCTCGACGCGCAAGACCTCCGCGATTACCTGCAGCGTATGGCCGTCTTCACCGTGTATCTCCAGGCGAACACGGCTGCCAACCTCGGGTAATTTTTTTGGCAGGTGAACGAGCGTGCCTTCGGGGCCTACATTTTCGGTGGTGCCTTCGGACAGGATGTGCGTTCCGTCCGGGTCGTCCCATTCAGCGCGCGCCTCGAATGCAGCTAAATAGCGTGGTCCGGACCGAACTTCGATATTCATGTGGCGCGCCATATTTTCCAACTCCTTGTCGGGTAAGAGCGAAGAGCGAACCGTAGTCTATAACGTTTGCGACTGGTTAACCAGTTTTGAATCCAGGGAGAAGCCAGCGCGTAAGCAAGGGCTTGTCTTTGCCAGTCAAAACAAGAAGGCCCTTGCTGACGCGCGGGCTTCTGCCAGGAGCCTAAGACTATTCTTCTTCGGCCCGTAGCTTTTCCAGCACTGAAAAATCTTCGAGCGTGGTAACGTCGCCGGCGACGGTGCCGCTGGTTGCTATCTCACGCAACAGGCGGCGCATGATTTTTCCTGATCGTGTCTTGGGCAACATATCACTAAATCTGATTTCGTCAGGACGGGCAAGGGCCCCGATCTCTTTGGTGACGTGAGCGCGCAACTCCGCGTTCAGTTCCGGCGAGGCCACGTGCGATCCTTCCAAAGTGACGAACGCAACGATCGCGGATCCCTTCACGTCGTCAGGACGCGCAACCACGGCCGCCTCCGCCACCGCTTCGTGCGAAACCAAGGCGCTTTCAACTTCGGCCGTTCCCAGCCGATGACCGCTCACGTTAATGACATCGTCAATGCGGCCCATGATCCAAAAGTAACCATCCTGGTCGCGCCGCGCGCCGTCGCCGGCAAAGTAAATATTTTCAATCTGCGACCAATACTGTTCACGATAACGCTCATCGTCATTCCAGATTGTCCGCAGCATCGCAGGCCACGGTCGCCTGATTACGAGATAGCCGCCTTCGTTGGCGCCGACCGGCTTGCCATCGCGCGTCAGCACATCAGCTTCAATTCCGGGAAATGCTTTCGTCGCGGAGCCAGGTTTTGTAGGAGTCGCACCAGGGATGGGCGAGATCATGATGGCTCCGGTTTCCGTCTGCCACCACGTGTCAACAATCGGACAAGCCCCGCGGCCAATCGTCTTGTGATACCACATCCACGCTTCAGGATTGATAGGTTCGCCAACTGTGCCCAGCAAACGCAGGCTCGAGAGATTGTGTTTCAGCGGCCATTGCTCGCCCCACTTGATAAACGCGCGAATCGCAGTCGGCGCCGTGTAGAAAATGTTGACGCGATGGCGCTCTATGATGTCCCAGAACCGATCCGGCTCTGGATGGTTTGGCGCGCCTTCATACATCAAGACCGTGGCGCCGTTTGAAAGCGGCCCGTAAACGACGTAACTATGCCCCGTCACCCAGCCAATGTCGGCGGTGCACCAGTAGATGTCTTCATCCTTGATGTCGAAGATCCACTTGGTGGTGAGGTGCGCTTGCAGGAGATAACCCGCGGTCGTGTGCAGAATGCCTTTCGGCTTTCCAGTTGTGCCTGAAGTGTAGAGAATGTAGAGCGGATGTTCGCTGTCCAACTCTGCCGCCGGGCAGTCCGCGTTGGCCGTCGCCATCAATTCGTGCCACCAATGATCGCGACCTGCTTCCATGTTGACTGGCACCCCGGTGCGACGCGCAACGATGCAGGATTTGACTGACGGCGTTTCCTTCAATGCTTCGTCAACTGCCGCCTTGAGTTTCACTTCCTTGCCGCGACGCCAACCGCCATCGGCTGTTACTACAACTTTGCAACTCGCATCGTTGATGCGATCGACTAAAGCGCTACTGGAAAACCCGCCAAAGATAACGGAGTGGGTAGCGCCGATGCGCGTACAGGCAAGCATTGCGATCGCGAGTTCCGGAATCAACGGCATGTAAAGCGCAACCCGATCGCCCTGCGCGACGCCGTGCTGCTTCAGGACGTTCGCAAATTGACAAACTTCGGAGTGGAGTTGCTCGTAGGTGAGCGTGCGCTGGTCGCCGGCTTCGCCTTCCCAGATGAGTGCAGGCTTGTCTCGCCGCGCGGTTGTCAGATGGCGGTCGAGACAGTTGTAGGAGACATTGATCTTGCCGCCGCCAAACCACTCGGCGTGTGGAGGCGTCCACTTGAGAACAGTGTCCCATTTCTTGAACCAATGAAGTTCTTCCGCCATGCGCGCCCAGAACGCTTCGGGGTCCGCGCTTGCCTCGACGCGCAAGGATTCCAGTTGCTCTTCCGACTTGATATGAGCCTGCTCGGCGAAAGCCGGCGGCGGTGGGAAAAGGCGATCTTCCACCTGGAATGATTCGATGTTTGTAGTGGTTGTTGACATACCTGGGCTAGAATCTTGGGTCAAAGTGCTTATAGCGCGTGCCTGTGTTTACCATAGATCGGATGGTGCTACAACAACTGGCTTGCACAGCTTGCACAGTGATTTGGTGGAGTAACTATCATGAGTTCCGAGGAAGACCGCCTGAATCTCGAGCCCGAATCCAACCTGCGCTCTCATTGTGGCGTGGTAGCTCATCTGCAACTGCTCGAAACCGGAGAAGTGCGCCTTATTCTTGACGATGTGTGTTCACAAACAAACGATTCGCCAACGGTTTGGGAGTTTCATTGGCCGTTTACTCGACACGATTTCCCGGGTAAAGAATTTCTCGCGTGTGAATTGAGCGCGAAGCAACTGGCAGAAATTGGCCTTAACCTTGTCTCACGTCTTACGGCGCTGACGACCAAAAAGCAACAATAGATCAATGACCCTCTACGTCGGCACCAGCGGCTACAGCTACAAAGAGTGGAAGGGAAGTTTCTATCCGGAAAAAATTCCGGCGAAGGACATGCTTCGTTACTACTCCGAGCGGCTGACCACGGTCGAGATCAACGCCACG
>JANLYZ010000038.1:0-10367 GCA_031365905.1 Chloracidobacterium sp.
GGCGGGCTGCGCGGTCAGGTGCGCAAGATCATATTGCTTGAGGCTGGCTCAATCGCGCTGCTCGGCTTTGCCACTGGCATCATCGCCTGCGTGTTCAATGCTTACTTCCTGGTGCGCACCGCAGCTCGAATCATTGCCGGCTTTAACCTGCGCTTCCAGTTTCCCTTGAGCGTAGTGCTGGCGACTTTGCCGGTTGTGCTGCTCGTCGCACTCGGCGCTGCCTGGTGGACGGCCCAGCGCGCGTTGCGACTGCCCGTGGTTGAAGCGATTGGCTACGAGTAGTTCCCAATCAGTCCGCACATCAGGTTTACACGCGTCATTGATTCTGCGATAAATAGCAACGTGACTGGATCGCGTAGAATGCGATAACCGAGGTAAACATGTCTGACACCATAACGAGCTATGAACACGTCCAACTCGATGCCAGTGGTGTGCCGATCATTGTCGGCACCAACATGAAGGTTGTGGAGCTTGTGATGGCCCAATTAGCTCATGGCTGGAGTCCCGAAGAACTTCACTTTCAACATCCCTACTTGTCTTTGGGTCAGATTCATTCGGCCTTGGCCTATTACTGGGATCATAAAGACGATCTCGACAAAGACCTCGAAGCTCGCCGCCAATACGCTGAAGCAGAACGCAGCAAAGCAGGCCCGTCCCTTCTGGCAGACAAACTTCGCAAGCAAGGGCTCCTGGTGTGATGGTCGCGAACCCAGAAGACCTCGCTGACCGGGTCGAATTTCTGCCTTTGTAAACTTTCCTCAAGCGTTAACAGAAAACAACTCATCCATGTACCTAGATCGCTCTGGTCATAAACACGCTATACGGGTCTTCAACGTAATCCGCGAAAGGCCCGCAAGAAGTAAAACCAAAATCAGCATACAACTTACGCGCCGGCGCGAACGCTTCCATCGATCCTGTTTCCAAACTTAAGCCGCGGTACCTACGACGCCTGGCTTCTTCAATGATGTGATTCAGCAGATTTCTCGCGACACCTTTCCGTAGATGTCGTGCAGCCGTCCGCATGGATTTGATTTCGCCATGTTGTGAGTCGAGTTCTTTGAGCGCGCCACAGCCAAGCAGCTCACCATTTTCCCACGCGGTCCAAAACGTAACCTCCGGTTTGCACAGTCCCCCAAAATCCAGAGCATGCACGCTCTCCGGCGGCGAATGTAGCAGCGCACTCTGAAGATGCTCCTGGAGCAACTCGCGGATTTCTGTGCCGCTTAGATCGTCCGTTCTAATATCCATGATCGACACGCCGGTTGTGTGGTGATTACCAGTGCTATTTATACCAAAATACTTTGATTCAGTGCGGCTCAAGAGTATGCTAGGCACCTGTCTCCCCCGGGAATTTGTCGGACACCCCTTAACGACAATCGAGTATCAACCAAAGTCGAACAGGCAAACGGTTTTCGCGTGCGCACATTGTGGATCGCGAAACGCTGTTTGCAGAAGGGAGCATCAAATGAGGGCTGAGGTTTCAAATTCAATGGTGGCAAGGCAATCGCGCGTACTACGCTGGGGTTTGGTTTTCATTATATGCCTGGGAACATTTGCGGGCGGAAGTTCCATGAGTTTCGCAGGCAATCGCTGCAAAGACCGCTGCAACGACGTCTATCGCATTCGCAAGGATGCGTGCAGAGTAATTCCGTTAAAGGGCGAGCGAAAGATTTGTGAAAGAGCGGCCAAGCGCGCGAAGGATGATTGTAAACACCGCTGTCGGTGAGCAGTGAGCGGTAAGCAGTAAGCAGTAAGCAGTAAGCAGTAAGCAGAATACGAACGGCGGGCGAGCAGCATCACCGTCTTCCGCTTTCTGCTTTCTGCTTTCTGCTTACTGCTTACTGCTTACTGTTCACTGCCTTCTCCCTACTGCTTTCTGCTAATCTGTCGTCACCATGATCGTTCATCTGGTTGACGGCACATACGAACTCTTTCGTCACTTCTACGGCATTCGGCGCTTCAAGAAAACCGATCCGCCTTTCGGCGCCGTGTCCGGCGTCCTCAGTTCAGTTGTAAAAATGATCGAGGACGGCGCGACGCATATTGGCGTTGCAACTGATCACGTGATCGAGTCGTTTCGCAACGGGCTGTGGGCCGACTACAAAACCGGCGCCGGCATTGAGCCCGTTTTGCGCGCGCAGTTTCAACCGCTTGAGGAAGCGCTCCTGTCGATGGGTGTCGTCGTGTGGCCGATGATCGATCTTGAGGCTGATGATGCGCTCGCTTCCGCGGCACATCTGGCGGCCCAGGATGAACGAGTGGAGAAAGTTTGCATTTGGACGCCGGACAAGGACCTTGCTCAATGCGTCGTCACGAATCGGGTGGTGCAAGTGGACGGCAGACGCGGCGTGATTCGCGACGCTGAAGCTGTGCGCGCGAAGTTTGGCGTAGCGCCAGAGTTTATTCCAGACTATCTCGCGCTCGTGGGTGATGCCGCCGATGGTTTTCCGGGAATCACAGGTTACGGACCGAAGACCGCCGCCTCGCTCATCAACCTCCATGGACCAATTGAAAAATTTCCGCGCGACCTGCTGAAGGACAAGCGCAAAGACGCACTGCTTTTCAAGAAACTCGCGACGCTCAAGATCGACGCGCCACTTTTCGACGACGTAGAGGAATTGCGCTGGCGCGGGGCGACCCCGTCTTTCCAAGCGACCGCGGAGAAGATCGGTAATCCGCGTTTGGCGACGCGCGCGATAAAACTGGCGAGACAACTTCCCAGCTCGAAAACTCAGTGACGTACAGTCAAGGGCGACGGGGAGGCCTTGGCCAAGGACGACAATCAGTTCAACTAAAGCAGTATCTTCTCACTCAACGCGAATGCCACGGTTCATCGCGATGCCGCGCGCCTTCATGACAGCATCGTCATCGATCAGGTCCTGACCGTTGTTCCAGGCCAGTACCTCCTGAAGCGGTCGCCCCAGCGCCAAGGCGAGTTTTTCATCGTTCGCTTCAAAGGCGCGGTCGCGCAGGGTGCGAAGAATATTCGCGGCTTTCTCTTGTCCCGTCCCGCGGTCATCTACGATGTGTTCTGGAAAAGGTCGCTCAAACTTATCAGGGCGAACACTACCGACGGCTCTTGAGATCAAATACGCGATCGCTGCTCCCAGTCCGAGCCCTGTTGCCACGATACTCAACCGACGCAAGACTGATCCGCCAACAACTCTTCGGACTTTTTCCTTAGTTATGTTCTTTTCCATTTCCATATACAATTCCCTCCTTGAAAATATTTTCCCTTTGAACCTGATGCGTCGCGCTGCCTGTTATGAAAACATGCACACTTGATATTCGCGTGGCGTCCAACAGCATACGCAGCGTACGATTTTAAGTAGTTCACTCACGGGCGAATCAGCTAAAGCAATTAGGCGGCCAAGCCTGAATTTAGGCGTGGAGAACGCGGCAAACTTCTTGAAGGTCGTTATCGCAGTCACCGTGAAGGAGTGCGCGCATGAGAATCTTTTGGTACTTGCTGGCGATAGTCTTGGGGGGGTTCGGAGCCCTAGGATTAGTTCGCTCGGTCGAGCGACTCGTCGGCGGAGCCGGACTCTTGCCGGTTCAAATACTAATTGGGATGGTCGGGCTGGTTCTGGCCTGGCTTTGTATTAAGAAAGCTAGGTCAGCCTCCAGTGATTAAGACGCGGAAAGAGGTTTCGGATCTGGCGAACTATCTGATGAGTGTCATCTGCTCCGACTTGATCAGCCAGCGACCGTTACGCCTCACGAAGGTATCGATGACGCGCGCGCGGGCACTGCGCCCGTTGCGGGCTGTTTGAGTCTGGACATAATTCACGACCGCCGACTCAGCATCGAGGCTAACCAATTGCGCATCAGTGATCGTCCAGGATTTGGTTATCTTGTCAGGCTTCGTATTGGCGAGTAATTGGTTCTTGTTTTGGCTGCGCCCATCTGTGCCGGCGCCCGAATACTCGTCCGCGATATATGGAGCGAGCGTGGAGATATCGCCGTTAAGGCTCGCGTCAGTCATTGTCTTCTCAATCTGCAACAACTCCGCCAGCACTGCGTTGCGATCGGTTGAGGCGGTGGTGGATCTGTCAGGACTCGGCTTCGCTTCCGGCTTCAGTTTGTCGCTAAGATTACACAGCGAGAACATTGCCATAAGAGTTGCGACTGCTAGAATTGCTTTCATTGGTTCACTGTTCCTGCCGGGAGATAGGATGACTGCTTGGTTTGTATGCTAAAGACGAAGGCAAGTCAAATAACCGTTCGCACTCGCAGGTGTGATGAATTAGGGAGGTCAACATGATCGGACGTTTGCAGTTACCACTTCGTTTTACCGCGCTGGCGCTCGTTCTGTTTTGCTGCATGTGGGCGATTGCCGCACCGCTGCGAAACAGAACTGTTAAGAGATTTTCCCGACCGGCTGAACCCGTTGAGGTGATCGCGGGTAGCGTGAAAGGAAAGGCAATCGTATTTGGAAAAGCGTTTGCTGGCAGGGACAATTGGCTGGGCGGGCTCGGGTTCACAATAAAGAACACATCAACGAAGCCGGTCACCTGGGTCAAAGTCGCGCTCAGGTTCTACAAAGGCGACGAGCGTGGATATGGACTAGTCGATCCCCTGACTTACGGGATTGGAACTTCGGACATTGAGAAGCTGCGCGGCGGTGGACCACCGTTGAAACCCGGCGAGACGGCTGAGGTTTCCTACTCCTGGGAGCAATACCAGAGCGTTAGAGACATCCTCGACGGAATGGGTTTACCGCGAAGCATCACGCAGGTCGAAGTGAGCATTGACGAGGTGAACTTCGGCGACGATCACCTCATGTGGATCGAGGGCGAGATGAAAAAGTTTGAAAGTCCCAAGGGATGGATTCCGGTGAAGCCGTAACCTTCGTTGCGCACGCGGCGCGAGTGGCGCGTCGGGAAACGATTTGATCCTACAACCATGCGAGAACTTTTAGAGAACACGGCGCAACGCGCCATTTCATATCTCGAGAGCCTGCCGGATCGCGGCGTCGCCCCTACGGCTGAAGCTGTGGCGACACTCGCGACACTGGACCAACCGTTGAACGACGAACCAGCTTCGCCGGAACAAGTGATCGATCTGCTTGACGAAGTCTGCTCGCCGGCGACGATGGCCATGGCCGGACCGCGCTTCTTCGGTTTTGTGCTGGGTGGCTCGTTGCCGGTTGCGCTGGCGGCGAACTGGCTCGCAGGAGCGTGGGATCAAAACTCCGGACTCTTCACTACCACGCCTGCAACCGCTCAACTGGAGCAGGTGGCCCTCAACTGGCTGCTCGATCTCTTCAAGTTGCCGGCTGATTCCGGCGGCGCATTTGTTACCGGCGCGACGATGGCCAATTTCTCAGCGCTGGCGGCGGCGCGTCATGCACTGTTGCAGCGAGCGGGTTGGAACGTCGAAGCCGATGGCTTGTTTGGCGCGCCGCCGATCACGGTGGTAGTTGGGGAAGAAGCGCATCCGACGCTTTTCAAGTCGCTGGGGCTCCTGGGTCTCGGACGAAACCGGGTCGTTCGCGTGCCGGTCGATTCGCAAGGTCGATTGCGCGCCGCTCGAATTCCATCGCTCTCTGGACCAACGATCGTCTGTACCCAAGCAGGCAATGTGAACACCGGGGCTTGTGATCCGTTTCCCGAAATCTGCGAACGCGCACATGCGGCCGATGCCTGGGTTCACGTCGATGGCGCCTTTGGCTTGTGGGCGACGGCTGCACCTTCCACTGAAGCACTCGCGATCGGCATGGCTGATGCGGATTCCTGGGCCACCGATTTCCATAAGTGGCTCAACGTTCCTTACGACAGCGGCATTGCTATCGTGCGCGATGCTGAAGCTTTGCGCGCGGCCATGGCGATCACTGCGGACTACCTGCCCACCAGCGAATTTCGCAATCCGTCAGACTTCACCCCCGAACTTTCGCGACGCGCGCGTGGCGTGGAAGTTTGGGCCGCACTGCGTTCGTTGGGCCGGCAAGGTGTCGCAGAAGTGGTCGAACGAAATTGCCGCCAGGCGAGGCGATTTGCAGAAGGATTACGAGCCGCTGGATTCAAGATACTTAATGACGTCGTTCTCAATCAGGTTCTGGTCGCGTTCGGCGATGCGGCGACTACCAATCGAATCGTCGGTGAAATTCAAACTGACGGAACCTGTTGGTGCGGCGGCACGGTGTGGCAAGGGCAAACCGCCATGCGCATCAGCGTTTCCTCCTGGGCGACGACGGATGCAGACGTTGAGCGCAGCCTGAAGGCAATGATCCGCATCGCTCGCAAGTCTTAGCAGCCATCATTCTTTCAACTATCAAGAATTGTGCTTCTCATTCACGCCGCGGCTTCAGCCCGTGATGAAAAAGCCGCGCGCGTCCGCCGAACCGTTTCAACTGTTTCAGTCGCCTCATGGCAAGTAACGAAACAGTAAACCGTTGAAACGGTTGCAAGTCGTTATTAAAGGCGGGCTGGTCACCGAGCTGAAGCCGCGGTGTGCATGAGAGGGTTGAAACGCAACCTAAACAGTTAGGAGCGACGCGATCATTTGACACGTGGAGAGCACGCAAAGTATCTTGCCTGCGTTTTCGTTCCAACGCTGGCAGGGTCTCGCCGTTGGTTTCACTTTTCAAGTAACCGCTCACGTTGGTTTGCGTCACCTTTTCAGAAGCTTCGAGGACAACGAACATGGTCACAGACGACGAACTCAGAAAAATCATGCCTAACCTACCGGCGACGAAGCGCGCCGATTATCTTCCTTTCATCCAGCAAGCGATGGCAGAGTTTGAAATAACTTCTTACTTGCGCGAGACCGCCTTCCTGGCGCAGTTGGCCCATGAGTCGGCCGAGTTGCGCTACATGGAAGAGATTGCTTCCGGCGCGGCTTACGAAGGGCGTGCAAATCTTGGCAACACGCAGCCGGGCGACGGCAAGCGCTACAAAGGGCGCGGCCCGATTCAACTTACCGGACGCGCGAACTACACCAAGTATGGTCAACTGCTCGGTCTCGATTTGGTAAATGACCCGACGATCGCCGCCACCAAGGAAGCGGGCTTTCGCATCGCTGGTCAGTATTGGAAACTGAACGGGCTTAACGAGCTCGCGGACCAACAGCAATTCAAGGCGATCACTAAGCGCATCAACGGCGGCTACAACGGTCTGGGCGATCGCATCAAGTACTACGATCGCGCCAAAAGAATTTTGAGCAAAGACGACAGCGTCACCATCCCCTTCCCTCCACCCGCGCAAGAAGATGCCAGCAGTTCTGACGATCAGTCGCCGGCCTATCCGGGCGCTGCCTTGCGGCGCGGCAGCAAGGGCGCGGACGTGAGATCTGTTCAGCAACGAATGAGTGAGCTTGGGTATTCGCTCGGCGTGGACGGCAACTTCGGACCAGGCACAGCAAAGGCCGTGATTGCTTTCCAACAGCAAAACAATCTGGGCAGCGACGGCGTGGTCGGACCAAAAACCTGGGCAGCCTTGTTTGCTTAATTTCAGAACCGGGAGCAGACCGGGGTCCCCGCGCGAGGCAGCCCGCGTGGGGTGGTGGTAGCGACCGGCCAAATATTAATCCCGAAATCACTTCGCGGAACTCAACCGATCGTACCGACAACCATTCTTCCCTGGCCGGTGGCGACCACTCCCGGTTCTGAACGCAAAACGAAGTGAGGCTTCAATGGCGGAACTAAAAACAAAAGAGACAACGGAAAGCGTGTCGGCGTTTCTTAACAAGATTACCGATGAGGACCGCCGAAGGGATTGCCTGGCAGTGGTCGACATCATGCGAGCCGTCACCAAAGAAGAACCGCGGATGTGGGGCCCCAGCATCGTCGGCTTCGGTCGCTATCATTACAAGTATGAAAGCGGTCGCGAAGGCGATTGGATGATCGTTGGCTTCTCGCCACGCAAAGGTGATCTGACGCTCTACGTCGGGGGAGTCTTCGACAAGTTTCCCGATCTCATGAAGAACCTTGGTAAATACAAGACTGGAAAAGGCTGCCTCTACATCAAGAAGGTGACCGATGTCGACGTTAAGATTTTGCGCAAGCTGGTGACAGAGTCAGTCAAGCTAAAGGCTCCCAACCGAATCAGGAAATAGGGAGCGCAGGCATCTTCCCTGCTGCTACGCTGCCACGAACACTGAAGCAGACAAGATGTCTGCGCTACGTCTTGTTCAGGCAGAAGCGCGCGCGTAGGCGAGGGCTGGTTTTGCTTTAACCAATTTGAGCCCTTGCTTACGCGCGGGCTTCTGCCTGAAACGGCTATAGTTAACACGGCCCACGTGTTTGCGCGCCGCCATCGCAGAGCGCCGGCTTTACGATGACCCAGGTGACCGCGGCTCCAACCACAACCGCGCCCAGAATGATCCAGCTCTTTGTTGACCATCCGCTGCCCGCCTTTTTCACCGATGAAGTGTCGGCATAGGCAACCGTTTTACTCGAACCCGTTTTGCTTTCAACGACTGTAAACGAATCCTGACTTGCGTCGCTGATGTAACCCTTGTATTGAGTGTTGTCCTTCAGTTTGACTTCGACGCGAGCGTTCACGCCGACGCCCATCTTGAGGACCTTGCTTCTTACTTTTTCCGTAGCTTGCTGCTCGATGAGTGACTCGGCGCGAGCAGGTTGAAATCCAAATGCTGTTAGCAGGATGATCCCCGAAAGCATTATTGCGAAAGTGCGTCTATACATTTTTATCTCCTGGACCAAAATTCCCGACGCTCCTGGCTTGGCAATAGCCATTCCTTTGCATCGTTTGGAGCAAAGGCCTTAGGGGAAGGGCAAAAGATCAGACTCGGCGCTTGGCGTTGCTTCAGGCGACGAAGTGTTATTCCGTCAACTGCCGGAACTTTCCTGCGTCAATGATTGAAAAATGAGGGATAATGCCCGCGGTTCGGAAAGGGTTGACCGTTTGGCTTGCCTACTTCATCTTGTTAATCGTGCCCTGGTTACCCGGCCGCTCGTTAGCTTCCACGACCGGCGGCTAGTTTCTTAATTTGAATTAAATCTCCGCGGAAAACTCGGCGTCTCAGCGGTGAATCCTATTAGCGGAAGCTCACCGCAAAGGCGCAGGGGACGCAAAGGCTTACGCAGAGTAAGACTGAAACTACGACCACCCCGATTAGCAGATAGTTAGCGTCCGATGACCCTCCTCCAACGAAGCCCAAGCAGCCAACGCAGCCGGCGACTGCTCTTCTTTTCTTTTCTGCTTGTAGCTTTCCTGTTTCGTTTGGGCTTTGGCCTCAGCTCGCAATTCCTGGATGAAGACACTAAACAGATTTACCTGATTGGTCTGAAGTTTTACGCGACTGGCGCCTGGCCGTATTTTGGTCCGGACGTGACGCAGACGATGCAAATACCCGGAGCCTTGCAGGGCCTCGTTGTTGGGATACCTCTGCACGTTCTCCCGATCCCGGAAGCGCCTTACATCTTAGTCAACATGCTTTCGTTCGCCAGCCTTTATTTCTTCGCGTGGTATTGCTGCAAGCGTCTGCCGGAGATGCCGCGATGGTTTGTCTGGTGCTGGTTGTTCACTGCCCCCTGGACTCTCAATCTCTCGACACACATTTACAACCCGTCGTACGTCTTGGCCGGAGCCATCCTGTTTTTCGTTGGCGCGATTGAAACGTATCCGTTTCTCAGTCACGATCTCATTCGGAGGAAATGGGCAAACTTCATGATGGGCTTTTCACTGTTCTGGATCATGCAGTTTCACTTGTCGTGGGTGGTGCTGGTGCCTTACGTGGCGCTCTCTTTTTATTTTCAGTCCCGGGAATTGGGACGCAGAGCTTTGTCCTCCATGATTTGGTTCGTAGGCGGCGCGATCCTGAGCGGCAGCTTTCTGCTGCCGACGTTTATCAAGTATGGATTCGCGGACGGGATGGGCAGCACCAATGAGGCGGTCGGCTTTAACTCGCAAAACCTGTTGCGACACTTGAATATTGTCGAGGGCGTGCTGGGACGCTTCTTATCATTCGCGAGTTTTGAGTTGCCGCGCTTCATCGGAGGGAATACGGCGGCGCGGTTGGACTTCATGAAACAGAACCTCTGGCTCATTCCAATCGTCGCCTTCCTGACGGTCATGGGGATATTGCAATGCGTTGCGATGCTTGTCTTATGGTTCAGAAAAACCCACCCGCATAAAGACTGGAAAGCCATTAAATACTTTACGCTGGCAACAGTCGCGCTGCTTTACCTTAGCTTTCTTTTTTCGCTGAAGTCGCCGCTCTCACACACTTTTTACATCACGTTTCCGGTGGCAATGTTGTACAGCCTCTATTGCTGGAGCGAGTTTCTCAGTAAGAAGCGTTGGCAAACGTTTGCCAAGGTGTTCCTCGTTTGCGGCATTATTTTCGACATAGGCTTAGCGGTTAATAATTTTAGGCAAGTCTCCATCTATCGTGAGCGCCAG
>JANLYZ010000040.1:0-10748 GCA_031365905.1 Chloracidobacterium sp.
TTGTCATTTTTCATTGATGGCCAACGCTTCTCTGTAAATGACAAATGATAAATTTCAAATGACAAATGGAAAATCTCCGCCTCGCGAGATCCGCCACACACAGCTATGGAAGACGCAGCATCAATCGAACGGCGCGCCTCCCGCATCAAGTTGCTCTTGATGGATTGTGATGGTGTGCTCACTGACGGCCGCCTTTGGCTCACGGCAGATGGCGACGAACAGAAGGGCTTCAACACCCATGATGGTCTGGGACTGAGTCTCCTGCATCGCGCCGGCCTCAAGTCTGGAATTATCTCCGGTCGCAGCTCACAGGCTGTGACGCGACGGGCTGCGGAACTGGGGATCGAATTTGTGCGGCAGGGTGAACCCGACAAGGTCGACGCCTTCGAAGCAGTGATGCAGCAAGCGGGAGTGACTGAAAGCGAAGTCGCTTATGTTGGCGACGATCTACCCGATATTCAGATCATGAAACGAGCAGAACTAGCAGTGGCTGTGGCCGATGCCGTTGAGGAGACTCGAGCGGCCGCTCATCATGTCACGCAAGCGAGAGGCGGACGTGGTGCTGTTCGTGAAGTCGTCGAGTTGATCCTTAAGTCGCAAGGTCGTTGGCATGATCTGGCAGATGGCTACTTGAAGTAAATGGCTTCATCCTCCATACTTTCCGCCATCGTAAAGCTTCTTGTGCGGGCGTAACTCAATGGTAGAGTGTCAGCTTCCCAAGCTGAATGTTGCGGGTTCGATCCCCGTCGCCCGCTCCAATCCCTTCTCAGTGGAATTGCGATGAAGTGTTTTCATTGTATGTGCAAGCATAAGCTTCGTTCACTAATTGGAATTGCAACGTTGCAGTGCGGGTTTATGATTGCGATTGCTCTCGCATGCTTGTGCTCGCTTCCAGTCTTCGCCCAACAGGCTAACCCAGCGACGCCTGTCCTGGTCCAACCGGGCGCGCCGGGTGAGCCGAGCCGGATTCTGCCGCCGTCAACGAGGGCCACCCTGCCGCCGCGTTCGCCGAAGGATGTTGAGTTCATGCAGGGGATGATCATGCACCATGCGCAAGCGGTTGAGATGACGGCGCTGATCGAATCGCATACCGCGAAGAGGGATCTCCGTTTGCTCGGCGCGCGCATCAGTAAATCGCAATCAGACGAAATAAATTTCATGAAGCGCTGGCTCGATGGCAGAGGGGAATTGATTTCAATGCCGATGCCTGAAATGTCAGGCATGGATATGTCGGGCATGGACATGTCGAGCCATCAGATGCTTATGCCCGGAATGCTTACGCAGGAGCAGATGGAGGCTCTCCGAAAAGCAAAGGGCAAGGAGTTCGACCGACTGTTTTTGACGGGGATGATTCAGCACCACAACGGCGCCTTGATTATGGTCAGGGATCTGTTTGACACTGCGGGGGCGGGGCAGGATGCTGAACTGTTTAATTTCGCAACTGACGTCGATAGCGGCCAACGCGCTGAAATCAGGATTATGCAAACCATGCTGGGGAAAAAACCTTAGAGGAGAAGAGATGAATCGAGCACACACCATGGCTTTCCGGCTGTTCGTAGCTTCCATTTTTTTGTGGTCATGTTTTGCAAGCAGGACGCCGGCGCAAACGCCTTCGCCTTCGCCGTCTCCCGAGGCGATGAAGACGCCAGAGACCATACCCGCCAACCCGAATCCGTTTGCACCTGAATCGGCGCCGCCGCTACCGGCGGGGATGACGGGCTCAGATACAGCGGACCCGCGCGCCAGCCTGGCACCCGGCATGTACGACGCAGGTGAAACGTCGCTGGGCATCAAGCACCTGATGCTGCTCAAAAAGCCTGACGCATTTCAGCTCGGCTCTGACGATCCTGATAATCCGAAGGTGCAGAAGACTCTGGGTTTGCTAGGCATTGGCGACTCCTCGAAGATGCCAAAGGCGAGGCAATTAGTTATTGCGCAGCTCGCTTTTGCGAACTCGGATCTGGCGTTCCAGGGCAACCACCTGTTTCAGGGAAACTTTTATGGCTTCACTATCTACGACATCTCGAATCCGGCGAAGACCAGCTTGTTGACTACGGTGGTGTGTCCCGGTGGGCAGGGTGATCCGTCGGTTTACAAGAACCTGCTCTTTTTCTCGGTGGAGCAGTCTAACGGCCGGCTGGATTGCGGCACACAGGGGTTTCCGCCGGCGCCTCCCCAGCCATCTCCAATGCCCGCAGGAGAGCAGAAGCCGCGCTTGCCGGCAGCGCAAAAAGATCGCTTCCGGGGCGTGAGGATTTTTGATATTTCTGACGTCAGGAATCCGAAGCAAGTGGCCGCCGTACAAACCTGCCGTGGTTCGCACACGCATACGCTCGTCGTCGATCCTAATGACACTAACAACGTATACATCTACGTATCCGGTACGTCTTTCGTCCGTCAAAACGAAGAGTTGGCCGGGTGCTCGGGTGAGGCACCGGACAAGGATCCGAATACGGCGCTCTTTCGCATTGATGTGATCAAGGTGCCTCTGGCGGTGCCGCAGGATGCCGCAGTAGTTTCGAGTCCCCGAGTGTTCATAGATCCACGGACGGGCGCACTTAACGGCCTCACTAACGGCGGCAGCCACGGCAAGGACGGCTTGTCAAAGCCGGCGGACACCAATCAGTGCCACGATATTACAGCCTACTCAGCGATTGGGTTGGCGGCGGGCGCCTGCTCCGGAAATGGCATCGTGCTGGACATCAAGGATCCGGTGCATCCCAAACGTCTCGACGCAGTAAACGATCCGAATTATTCCTATTGGCACTCAGCCTCGTTTTCGAACGACGGGAAAAAAGTCGTGTTCACAGATGAGTGGGGCGGCGGACTAGGCGCGCGTTGCCGTGCTAACGATCCGAACAAATGGGGCGCTGATGCGGTTTTCAATTTGAAGGATAACAAGTTGAGCTTTGCGAGTTATTACAAGCTGCCGGCGGCCCAGACCGACAGTGAGAATTGTGTCGCGCACAACGGCTCGCTCGTTCCGGTTCCGGGCCGCGACATTGAAGTGCAGGCGTGGTATCAGGGTGGCATCTCGGTGATGGACTTCACTGACGCTGAGCATCCAGTTGAAATTGCCTATTTCGATCGGGGACCGATTGATCCAAAGATGCTCGTGCTCGGCGGCGACTGGTCGGCCTACTGGTACAACGGGCACATTTACGCTTCGGAGATCGCCCGCGGCCTGGACATTCTTGAGCTGACGCCGACAAAGAACCTGACTCAGAACGAGATCGACGCAGCGACTGCGGTGCGCATGGCCGAGTTCAATGTGCAGAACCAGGAAAAGATCGTCTGGCCACGACAGTTGGTCGTGGCGAAGGCTTACGTGGATCAGTTGGAAAGATCGCAAGCTTTGCCCGCTGAGCAAATTGCTGCGGTACGAAATGCAATTAAAGGTGCAGAGGTTTCACACCTGAATCGAAGAGCGCTTGCAAAACTCAAGGCCTTTGCGCCGTCGCTGGAAAAGAGCGCCGCCATGACGACGAATGGAGCAGACTCAACCCGGTTGCAGGCCCTGGCCGAAATCCTTAAGCGACCGGTTCGTTGATCTGGTGGCAGGATATACAGAGTCAAAACCGTGTAAGCAACGTTCCCCGCAAAAAGTTGCCCAATCGCCTCGCCAGGGTTTAGCATGAGGCACAGATAATGTATTCGCGTCAGGTATCGCCCGGCGGGATTTCCACCGGGTGCGGCTCTTCTTAGGGCGGTCAAAGGGGATTTCAATTAGCAATACCCGGACAATTAAGTTGCAACTGCTGCTCAAACAGCCCTGGCGCAACCCGAAAGGCCTTGACCTGCTTCGCAAACATGCGCACGCGCTGGGTATTACTCCAACCGCTGAAGGGCTTACCACGATGTCCGGGGAGATTACGAAAGACGCCTTCGAGACGCTTTTCAAGACTCCCGTTCATGAGGTAGATGCTCAGCCTCCAGGCGATAAAGACTTTGGACGATCTGGTGGTGCCGTTAGCGGTGATCTGCCCGTGCCTGAAGCGCTCGCCGAGTACGTAGAGAGTATCGCCGTCGCATCACCATACCTGCGCCTCTGACGCGCGTCGGGTTAGCTAAATCTCATTGCGATCAAGGGGGGGTTGCTTGCAGCTCCCTCGATTGTTTTAACTCACTCTGAAGCAAAGGAACCCGACTATGAAACTCGTCCAAGCTGTTCACAAAACCGAACGTGCGAAAAGGACTGTGAAACCCTCGGAAGAACTAACCGTGGCCATTACGTTCCGGCGCCCGCAGGATGGTGTGGGCCCGACGAAGTTAGCCGCTCGTATGTCGTCGGCTAGTGTATCTGCCATGCGTCCCGATCCGCTGGACATGGACAAGGCGCTCTATGAACTTCACCGTCGCGGTTTTGAAGTGTCCGAGAGAGGGAAGCTTACCGCCTCGGTGCGCTGTAGTCGCCAACTCTATGAAAAAGTATTCGGCACCAAGCTGAAAGTATTTCGCATCGATCAGACACAACAGATGAGCAGCCAGGCATTCTACTATCCGCCGGCAGAAGCTGCCTGGAAGCCCGATGAGTCACTGATGAGTTTGATCGATGATGCTTACATTCAGTGGCCGCACATTTTCATGGCGACCGCGAAGAAGCCCAAGACGAAGGCTGCCCAGCCTTCTGCGATCCCTCCCGAAGTTAGTTACTTCCACCTGCAAGTGCCGAATGATGTGCCCAGACTGCTCAACGCTACTCAGGTGCATGCCGCCGGCATCACCGGTAAGGGAGTTCGGGTTGCGATGATCGACAGCGGCTTTGGACATTCGCATCCATACTTCAAAGCACACAACTACAACTCCACCGTCGTTCTTGCTTCCGGAGCGTCAAACAATAAGACTGATGCCAACGGGCACGGCACTGGCGAATCAGCGAACGTGTTCGCTCTTGCTCCAGGCGCCACCTTCATCGGCATCAAGTTAGACAACGACACCAACCCGCAGGGAAGCGCGAGCATCCTTGAAGGTCTTCAGGAAGCACTCAAGCACAAACCGCAAGTCATCTCGGTGAGCCTGGGCTATGACCTTTGCGAGGCCGATCCAGTTACCGGCCAACGTACCAGCAATAAGCATTTGACGGCCCTACCGAATGGCTTGAAGGCGCTGGAAGCTGAACTTCAGGCCGCCGTGGCCAGCGGGATCGTCATCGTATTCTCAGCGGGCAACGGGCATGTGTCGTTTCCGGGAATGATGCCGGAAGTAATCTCTGCGGGCGGCGCCTTCATTGACAGCAAGGGCAACATGAGAGCTTCGGATTATGCGAGCGCCTTCGCGAGCCAGATATATTCTGGTCGCAAGGTGCCAGACTTCTGCGGTCTTGTCGGCCTCCAACCACACGCGGACTACATCATGCTGCCGATTCCGATTGGTTGCGAAATTGACGGCGATAACTCCACGCACGATGAAACCACCCCGACCGATGGTTGGGGCGTCTTCAGCGGCACTTCAGCCGCCGCGCCACAATTGGCCGGCGTCTGTGCTCTGCTTCTCGAGAAGAATCCAGGCTTGACGCCAAGCGACGTCAAGGCCGTACTGAAGCGAACCTCCAAGGACGTTGTCAAAGGTGCGGCCAACAGCGCCAGCAATGGCGGTGCCGCTGGTTTGAAGGCGGGTCCCGGAGAAGACGGCGCTACCGGAGCGGGGTTGGTGGATGCGTTTGCCGCCTTCCAGCAGGTGTAGCCAGGTATTTACATTCACCATGATGGCCTAAACAAACTCAACTTAAACTCAGGAGAACTGTCCCATGCCGAAATCACCTAAAAAGAAAACGACTCAGCAGCCTCTCAATCTTGCGTTGGTCAGCCTTCCGGAATTTTCGAACCGGGCGGGTTTGCCGGCAAAGGATTCCATCATCGGTGTCAGCACCCCTGTCCCCGCGGCGGCGATGATGGCTGGCGCCGTGACGTCAGGTCCAACCTATCGAATCATTCATACTAGCGAAATGGACGAGTATGAAGAAGGTGCGAATCTGCCGGCGCACCTTGCCGGCGCCGTAGCTGCGGCTCCTACCGGCGATAGCTTCAAAGGAAAAGATCGGAAGGCGGCGAAACTATCGATCTCCACTGCCAAGCTGGAGACCTTTAAGGATCTCAGGACGCTGATTAATTCACTCGCCCCTGAAAAGGAGATGACGAGCCAGTCGCCACCCATCAGCAGAGCTTCAACGTCAGACCGAGTCAAGGAAGAGAAACGCAATGTGCACGTCAAGGCCTTCATCTATGCTGCGAGCCGCGAAGCTGATAACGATTTCCACCTGATTATCGGTCGCGACCCTAAAGCCACGCCCGAGATGTATATGACTATGGAACTTTCGGGTCTGCCGCCAAAAAGTAGTGCATCCTTCAAGAAACTGAGCGCCGCGCGGGCGGCCTTTAAGAAATTCTTCGATGACAACCTTGGCGGGAATCTTCCCGGTCTGAAATACGACTATCCCGATCCTCCGATACCGGTGGAAATTGAAGGCTCGTTATTCTTTGATGTGACCCACGCCGCCGGTTCGCGGCCTGGACCTAAGAGCTTGAAGAGTCGGATGCCGGTAATTTGGGAAGTACATCCGATAACAAAGATGGTATTCAAATCGTAAGGTTCGTTCGCAATTGATGGAGCTTTGTGATGGGTCGCGCGAAAGTCAAAAAGGCGAACCGGCTCGCTACCCCAAGACCAGCCGGCGATACCACCAAATTGAATCCGTTAAGAGCGGGGATGCCGGCTAAGGATTCCATCACTGGTGTGGATGAATTCAGGAGAGGCAAGCAGGTTTACCGCATCATCCACACCAACGAGGTTGACGAGTACGAAGAAGGTCTGCCGCCTATTAAGAAAAAGAAGCGATGACTGGCAGGCCTGATTGCGAAGCGAGGTGCCCTGATCGCCGGGTGCCCCGCCGCGCGTACCCAATGCAAGCGGAGCTGAATACCAGACGACTGTCTCCCCACGTTTTGCCGCAAAGTATTTCTTGAGTTCCAACGGCACGCCGCAGTATTGTTTGAGCTCGAGACCATTTACTGAGCAAGGCTCTGCCAGCCCGCGGGCTTGGGCAGTCTGCCGTAATAGCGGCGATCGCAGCGTGGAGAATAGGTTATGAAGACTATCTCAGTCCTGACACTTTTGCTGCTGGGCATTACGCAGGGTCCAGCGCCGGCCATCTCTAATGACGACTCACCGGTTACTGTCGTCAGCATCAAGTGGTTCAAAGATCGCCAATCAATAGCCACGGAACCTTCGAGTGTCCCGGCGGCGGCAATGATCCCGCAGAACAAAAACTTCGAGAGGAACCGCCGCGCCAACACTTCTCCGGGAGAACGAGATCCGAACCTCGATACCATTGACGGGCGGAGCGCCGCGCTCGAAAAGGCTGTCCAGGAATCGCGCGCGCCTAAACCGGTTGATGGCTTTGCGTATCGCGCGAAGGTTCATAACGCGAGCACCAAGCCGATTGATATCATCTTTTGGGAATATCAGTTCAAAGAATCCGCAGCCGCAGCTCCGTTGGTGCGACGACAGTTCCTGTGCGGCGTAGCGATAAAACCGGAGAAAGACAAGGAACTCCAGGCATTTAGTTTATCCGGGCCGCAGGACGTGATCAGCGTAAACGTTATGGCCAAAAAACCGGGTAGCGCGGGAATGGAGCAGGTTGTGATCAATCGGGTGGAATTTGCGGACGGATCAATTTGGCAGCGCAAAGACTGGAACTTTGGCGAAGTGCGTTTGAGCTACGCACGCGCAGTAGCCACGCCCTGGGGAACGGAAATGTGCCGGGGACTTTGAGGTGCACAACAAAGCCGGATTCGTCGTTGTAACGCAAACTGTTAGTTTGCGTCGGGAATGACAAACTACTCACGATGAATCAGAACGAGAATCGCAAACTAACAGTTTGCGTTACAACGAACCCGATTTGTTACAGGATATTCACGGCGCGCGCCGCCAGCAATATGATCACCAGCAGGGAAATCAGCGCCTGGACCATCATTAAACCTTTGGCCCAACGCGACAACACCGGCACATCGGTTGGTGAAATAGCGGTGCTGGTGTTGAAGGCAAGGAAAAGGTAGTCAACGAAGTTTGGTTCCCACTCGTGCTCGCCCGCAGCCAGTTTGGAGTCCGGATCCATCGTCATCTGCGGAAACAAAAACGCGCCATCCACATGACCGAGAGTGCGCGCGCGTTCATGCGGTCCACCCGCATCTAAACGCCAATACCAGGACGCAAAAATCAAAATATTTGTTACCCAAAGGGCGGCGGCTGATCGCAGTAACTGCTGTGGAGTCACTTCATGATCGGCCAGTGCTTCAATGAGCAGAATCAGCGAAAGAATCATCGCCAGCGTGATGAGGCCATTCAGGATGTAACCGAGCGCCTGATTCAGAGACTGATTTCCCCGACGATGCGAGACTTCAGCCGGAATAACCAGCAACAGGACCAGGACCACGAGCAGCCAGCGAGGACCAGCGACCAGCAACGAAGACGGCAGAGCGGCATACAAGGCGCCCGCGCCCACGAGCGCCACCAGCGCGGGCCAACGCGGCTCCGTTTTCTTACGTGGAATTGAGTTCAACGCATTGCTCTCGAGGCCCAGCGAGTTGGTGGGAGTCACATTTGAAATTCAAAGCGCGCAACGTCTGACTCGCCGAGGATTACGGTATCGCCCGGATTCAACGAGGTCTCGGTTATCCGTTCCGACTTTGGATCGTTTACAAAAGTCCCATTGCGAGAATCATGATCGACGATTCTTACCAAGCCGTCCTTAACGCCGATCCAAAGGTGACGCTTGGAGATTCGCGGATCAGAAACCACGATCTGCGCCAGGCTGGGTTCCCGTCCAATGTAGACGCCTTCCGGTTCCACGTCGAAGCGCTCACCGGCAAGAACACCCGAAACAAATTTGATATAGCCATAGCTGATCGCTACTGTATTTTCGCGCGTGATGGCCACGGTTCGCGACGGATCAAAATCCAATGAACCTGAATCGGGTAAAGGAGCGGGCTCCGCCTCGGCCACATCCGCCCTAGTCTCCTCGATCGGAGTTGGCGCTTCGAAAGCGGGCGGTTCTGCTTCAACCGGCGCGGCATCTTCGGGAGCCGCAACCGGCTCTGGTTCTGAATAGGCGGGATAAGGTTCGGTGTAAGCTCCAACCGGTTCGGCGGGAAGTGCGCTCGACATTTCGAGCCCCGGCAAAACCGCTGCGGCTTGAGCTTTCTTCCGCTTGCGCATCACAAAGAAGATCACGAGACCGATGACGACAGCGGCGACGACCAAAAACAGTATTACGATGACAGCGATAATAAAAATCCACACAGTAGGTAGGTCTTGAAACATAAGCAGGACAGAAGGCTGGTTCATTGGTTGATGCTCCTTCGGTATTGAATCGATAGCTTCAGTACAGGTTGGGAAGTTTAGCCCAAAAACGTGCTCTCGGTTTACTAATATTCAACCTGCAGCTTGCCGGTTTGAAGATAAGTTAGACCGTGCTTCTAGTGGAATTCGGGGCGAATGTCAATGCGCTGGCGTTTCGTACTGTAATTGAACGCACCACGTGGTTGGCGCGTACGGTTCTTGAAGCTGGGTTGAGTTGGCCTTCAAGCTTTTGCTACGTTGATGCACGACGGTGCCAAGGGTTTCGCTGGCACGTCGCTTGCGGAACACTGAGTGACCAATAAAGTTTCAAAACCCTGGGAGGACGAAGGTGAATAAGCGACTTTGGATCATTTTGAGCATTGCTATAGTGGCCGCGACTGGCGCGAGTTGCTCCAACGCCGACAACGCAAATGCGAACGTCAACGCGACCGTCGTAGCGAGTGACACGACACGCCCTGGTCCTGACGGATCTGAGATCACGACCTCGGTGGACGGGAACGGAGTCAAAACTGAAACGCGTGTCTTTCACAACAACCCGCGCGTCGCAAAGGTTGTAGTCACCACGCGGGACGGCAAACGCACGACGACCGTTTACGCGCCGAGCGGCGAGAGCAAAGAACTCAAGGACGACATTGGTGACGCCCTGTCGGCCACCGGCAATGCAATTGCGGACGGCGCAGGTTGGGTTGCTGACAAGACAGTAAACGTCGCCGACAAGACAAAGGAAGGCCTCAAGACCGCGGGAGAGAAAACCGGCGAAGCGGCAAAGACCGTGGGCGAGAAGACAGTGGCTGGCGCGAGGACAGTCGGCGAGAAGACGGCCGAAGGTGCGAAGAAAACCGGCAAGGCTATCAAGAAAGCAGTCACTCCCTAAATCGAATTCAACGCAGCGGGTCCCGATTAGGGCGGCCATTCGAGGCCGCCCTTTTCCGTCTCTCCAGTGTTATACTGCTCACCGCAAAGAGATTTTACCGGTAACTCGATTTTCAGGAGCCAGCCCTATGGCAGACACAACGCGGTTCACCATTATCTGTCCCTGTTGCGAAGCGACACTAAATATCGACTCGCACACCGGAGCGATTATTTCTCACGAGGAGAAAGCGAGGCCGCTGGCTTCGTTTGATGAAATGGTCAAGGGACTTGATAAGCAGAAGCAGGTGCGCGAACAGATTTTTTCTCAGGAGTTGAGTTCGATGAAAGATCGCGATCGCATCCTTGAAGAAAAATTCCAGGAGGCTTTGAAGCGCGCGGACAAGGACAAAGGAAAACCCTACCGGAACCCGCTGGATCTCGACTGAAGTCGATCCATCAAGTCCCAAGTTGAAACCAAAACCGCTGGCCCACCGTAAAGACCTGCAAAGCAACCGCAGCAATAGTTTGATCATCGTTCG
>JANLYZ010000048.1:0-2465 GCA_031365905.1 Chloracidobacterium sp.
CTTCGCTGACCTTCGGGAAATTTCCGCTGCGACATCGAGAACGGCTGCGAGTTCGTCAGTGTTGCTGATCGTTTGTGCGAGCGCTGGGAGCGTGCGAAGAGTTTCGACTGCGATTGGAGACGACAGCGTGATCTGGCGCGAGCAAAGTTGGAAGACGATAGGATGAACGCTGGCAGGAATGTCTTTGAACCCGGCGACTCCTTCCGTGAAGAAAGTGATCGCGGTTTCGGCGTCGCTCAGCGCCAGACGCCGGCCGAGTTCACCCCACGAGCGCAACTCGGCGGCTTCCAAAACCTCAGCGGCGGCCGGAGCCGCACGCAAAAACTCAATGCCGGCGCGCAAAGAGATGGCAGCGATTGCAGCGCCAGTCTCCAATGCCGCAGCAGCCTTGTCCGTTGGCAGCCGTGCTAATTCGCGCGCTAGCTCCAGAATCGATTGCCGCTCTGAAGCGCTCTTTGCCGAACGCAAGTATTCGTGGAACTCTGACTTGTCGTCCCCGGACGTGTGCGCTTCCACTGCATCTTCCGGGCGATCAATATCACTCATTGGATGGGATGTCTGTTACCACATGTTGGTAAGTTAGAATTTTGCGGTCGTTGGTTAGAAGCGGGCAGTCAAGTACTCGCGAAGTGGCTACAATCATCTGATCGGCTGGGTCCTTATGGAAATCTCCAGGCAGTTCGGTTGATTCAATAACGATGCGCGGAGTTAGCCCGAGGAGGACTACGCCCGGATAACTCAGTGCCTGGTCGAACCAATCAGCGACTGAACACGGCAACAGCAGGCGTTTGTATTCAACCAGCTTCGCCACTTCCCAGCATGAGATGATACTCACGCCAAGACCGTACTCTTCATTTTCTTCCAGCCATTTAGTTTGGTTACTGTTCAGCTCTTTATCACCGTGAACCCACCAAACCCATATATGAGTATCGAGGAGAATCACTGAATAGCTTCCCAGTCTTCTTGTGCAACCGGGTCAGTAGCATCGGAATACTTGATAGACTTACCGCGGAGGGAATATTCCTGTCCGTTCGGTTTGGATTGGCGAGCGAGAATAATGACTTCCACCTTATCGCCAGCGCGAAAGGGCAATTCATCGAGCATCAGCTTCCCGTCCTGAGAGAGAGTAATTTCAATGTGATGAGCGCTCATAATACCTCCAACTGAACGGGACCATTATAGACCCAGTCGTTACTTCAGCGATACGCCATCATGGAATCCTGCTTCTGGAACTCGGCGATGAAAAACCTGATCCTCGTCGGTCCAATAAGTGATGATGGGTATTCGCGCATCAGTATTAAAGCCGTTAGATCACCGTGGTCACTATTTCGCGGATGCTGCGTTGCAACTCGCGGTCGTCAGTGATGGGCGCGCACATGGCGGTTTCCGCAGCGTCGATAGGCGGAATGCCGAGCGTGATCAGTTGCGCGGCGTAAATCAGCAGACGCGTGGAGACGCCTTCTTCCAATCCATGTCCGCGCAGGTTGCGCACCTTCTGGCCGATGAGCACGAGATCGCGCGCGGTGCCTTCGTCAACGCCGCCTTCACGCGCCACAATTTCTGTTTCCATTTCCGGCGGCGGATAGTCGAAGTCAATCGCCACGAACCGTTGGCGGGTAGACTGTTTCAAATCTTTGAGGATTGATTGGTAACCGGGATTGTAGGAAACGACGAGCATGAACTCCGGCGGCGCATCGAGAATCGTCCCGCGTTTCTCAATAGGCAGACGGCGACGATGATCGGTGAGCGGGTGAATGATGACAACTGTGTCTTTGCGTGCTTCGACAACCTCGTCGAGATAACAGATCGCGCCGTTGCGGACAGCCGAAGTTAACGGCCCGTCGTGCCAAACTGTCTCTTCGCCTTCCAACAAGAATCGCCCCACCAGATCTGTGGCCGACAAGTCTTCATGACAGGCAACCGTAATGAGCGGTCGCTCCAGGCGCCACGCCATGTGTTCGACAAAGCGCGTCTTGCCGCATCCAGTCGGGCCTTTTAATAGAACGGGCAGGCGCGCGGAGTGTGCCGCTTCAAAGAGATCTACTTCCCGGCCAATCGGCAGGTAGTAAGGCTCCGCGGCAACTCTATATTCTTCAATGGCGCTTTCGGGCATCGTTAGTGTTCAACTTTCAGATTGAAGTCTCAGAATAGCAAATACAGAACCGGGAGCGGTAGCGACCGGCCAAACATTCTCTATTCGCTCAGTTCCTGTCTCGCTAAGTAGCCTAAGTAGGGGCTAGTTGAGCATTCGGCCGGTCGCTACCACCACCCCACGCGGGCTGCGGCGCTCCCCGGTCCGCTCCCGGTTATGTATTCGTCCACTCATCACAATTCGTGCCTTCTTGACTATTTACCATTTACTATTCACGATTAACTTGTATGAAACTCGCAGTAGCAATGTCTGGAGGCGTGGATTCGTCGGCCGCGGCGGCAATCCTCAAGCAGCAGGGCCACGAACTGGTTGG
>JANLYZ010000049.1:0-6376 GCA_031365905.1 Chloracidobacterium sp.
CCGGGCGCGATGTCGGTCGTGAGCGGGCCGAGCGTGTAGAACGGCGCCTCGTGACAGGTTTCGAGTTGCTTGTCCATGTTCTCTTTGATCAGGTGCATCGGCACATGGCCCGGACCTTCGATCATCACCTGACAGTCGTACTCCCAGGCGATCTTCGTCAACTCGCCAAGCGTTTCGAGTTCCGCAAACTGCGCTTCGTCGTTCGCATCGGCAATCGAGCCGGGACGCAGACCGTCACCCAGCGAGAATGAAACGTCGTAAGCGGCCATGATCTCGCAGATGTCGCGGAAGCGCGTGTAAAGAAAACTCTCTTCGTGATGCGCGAGACACCACTTCGCCATGATGGATCCACCACGACTCACAATTCCTGTCGTGCGTTTGGCGGTGAGCGGAATGTATGGCAGCCGCACTCCGGCGTGAATCGTGAAGTAGTCAACGCCCTGTTCGGCTTGTTCAATCAAAGTGTCGCGAAAGATTTCCCAGGTCAGGTCTTCCGCCTTGCCGCCGACTTTTTCCAGCGCCTGATAGATTGGCACGGTGCCGATGGGCACGGGCGAGTTCCGTATGATCCACTCGCGCGTAGCGTGAATATTTTTGCCGGTTGAAAGATCCATGACGGTGTCGCCGCCACACTTGATCGACCAGCGCATCTTTTCAACCTCATCATCGATCGAGGACAACACGGCGGAGTTGCCGATGTTCGCGTTGATCTTCACGAGAAAGTTGCGGCCGATGATCATTGGCTCGGACTCAGGATGATTGACGTTTGCGGGAATGATGGCGCGGCCGCGCGCGACTTCGTCGCGGACGAACTCGGGTGTGACGTATTCAGGGATCGCGGCGCCGAATGATTGACCCTTGTGCTGATGTAGCAGTGAATCCCTGGGAGCGCGCGCATCCTGCCCGCTTCCTTCTTCGTTACGAATGCGGGCAAGATGCCCGCGCTCCCAGGTACGCTCCCGGCCGAGGTTTTCGCGGATGGCGATGAATTCCATTTCGGGAGTGATGATGCCGCGGCGCGCGTAGTGCATTTGAGTGACGCATGAGCCGTGCTTCGCACGCAGGGGCGTGCGTTTCAAAGCGGGGAAGTCTTCAAGTCGGCCCTTCTCTTTTTGGCGCGCCTGGTTGGCAGCGTCAAATGTAAGGTAGCCATCGTCGATTGGTTGCAGGTCGCGGCCTTCGTACTCTTCGACGTCACAACGCTCGAGAATCCAATGGCGTCGCAGCGAGGGCAATCCTTCGCGCACGTCCGCGCGAATAGACGGATCGCCCCATGGCCCGCTGGTGTCGTAGACGCGCACGGGCGCGTTCTGCTCAAGCGTGTTGTCGAAATTGCGCGTTTGGTTTTGCGAGATCTCGCGAAAGGGAACGCGCACGCCGGGTTGTTCGCCTGCGACATAAACGCGACGGGAATTTGGCAACGGCTTGTCCTGGGTTGATTCTTCGACGGGAAGTTGGATGGATGAGCCGGTCGCTATCGCTTCCGGTTCTGATGTTGGTTTGATTGCTGCGCTCATGATGTTCTCCACAAAAAACAAAAACCGCTCCACCTAAACAGAAGGGTGGAACGGTCAACGAATGGCTGTTTCTCCCTTCGACGGTATTAACCGCATCAGGTTCAAGGGGTCTCCCGATTGCGGATTTGTGATTGCGGATTGCGGATTCAAATTCAAATCCGCATTCAGCATTCCGAAATCCGCAGTCCGTTGGGACTCTCAGCCTTTGCGGCTCCCCCGAAAGCTTTCTAAATTATCAAGCTTGCATAGGGATTCTAGAACCCTTTCACCCTACGTGCAATGGCACGACCGTCGTGCCACAATAACAACTCGTCCACAAGACAATTTCAAAGAGAATCAAACTGAGAGGAATGCAAACATGGCACTCGAAACTGGCAAGCGCTTCATCGACTTCAAACTTCAAAACCAGGATGGCAACACCGTCAGCCTCGGAGACTTCGCGGGCAAGTGGCTCGTAGTTTACGTCTACCCAAAAGATGACACGCCGGGCTGCACTATTCAGGGGAAATCATTCACTGCCTCAAAGCAAGAATTTGACGACGCGGGCATCGCGGTGGTCGGCGTCAGCGCGGACGACGTGGCTTCGCACAAAGACTTCTGCAACAAGTTTAGTTTTACGATCGACTTGCTTGCCGATCCGAATCACGAGTTGCTGGATGCGGCGGGCGTTGGTCAAAGTGACTACAAAGGCACAATGTACTGGGACCGCACTTCGTTCGTGATCGATCCTGAAGGGACACTCCGAAAGGTTTACGAGAAGGTGGATCCAAATGGTCATGAACGCGTGCTGTTGGATGACATCAAGGCGATGCAGGCAGGCGGATCAAAAGGCGCAAGTGGAGCTTAGGCCCGGAGGGACGGTAGTCAATAGACCCGCAAGGGCGGGATCAAGCAGAAGTAAATTAAGTGAGCACCGAAGGTGCGGCACAAACGAAATTCGAGCGTCATTAACAGTGCCGGCCCTTCGGGCCTCAAACATTCATCACGACCTTCCACCACGCCCTCACGGGCGCGGCTACTCAATGACGGCCTTTCGGTCCTACTGTATTTCCACCTAGACGTACGGCTAGTTTTATTGCCCGGCGGTCGCAACTGCGGCGGGCTCAGTGACGAGAGGTGCAGTCAGAGCACGCTGTTGTTTCGTTGTCAAGATTGCTTATTTGTGCCAGTATGTCGCCCAAGAATCGGCTCAGGATCACTCTCAACTCTCTCAACTCTCTCAACTCTCGAAAGGAGATATCACACCATGCGTGCAAGCACATTCACTCACAAACCTAACAAGTGGTTCGGCAGGCTGACCTTTATTGCGTTGGTCTTGACCGTTACGGCATCACTTTCGGTTTCGACATACGCCCAAGTCGAAAAGCAATCAGGAGATCAGAAACAAGAGCGCAACCTTTCCATCCGCAACAGAATTGCCGAGAAGGGTATCGCATCATTAAGGCTGATGGAGACTTCTCCGGCAGTTTCCAGTAGCGAATCGACCAAACCGCTTCCCAATCCAGCGCCTTTGCCGCCCGGCGGTAACTGGGCGGGCGGTTACGTCGGAGGCCACTTTGGTTACGGATGGGGGCGGGCCAATACGAGTTTTACGCCGCTTCCTACCGCCGCCGCGTTTGTTAACCTCGCGCCGACAACTCTACGTCCCGATCCGACCGGGGTCCATGGCGGTGCTCAGATTGGCTACAACTGGCAGAGCGGATCGTTGGTTTGGGGATTTGAAACGGATATTTCGTGGACCAACATGAGTGGGACTGCCTTGGTTACGCCAATCACCCAAAACAATGGCAGCCCCTGGCAAGGAACCCTTACGGCGCATCAGGACACCGATTGGTTTGGAACCTCGCGCGTCCGATTAGGTGGTGCCGTCGGCCGGGCGCTAATTTATGGAACGGGCGGCTTGGCTTACGCCAAAGTGAACTACTCAGCAAATTCCGACTTCCGGCCCCAGGGCCCAATCCAATATCCATTTGCCTTCAGCAAGACGAAAAACGGCTGGACGCTCGGCGGCGGCGTAGAATTTGCGGTCTCGAAACATTGGGGAGTTAAAGGCGAATACCTTTACTACAAAATGAGCAACGAATCACGAACCGCAAATCCGGTCCCGGTAAATCCGCCGTTTCAGGTTGCGTACACGTGGGAAACAAGGGCCCATATCCTTAGAGGTGGGTTTAACTATCACTTCTAAGAAACGGGCTGCCGACTGATCCGAAGCCTTTCCCAAAAATTCAGGGCTTGCATCCGAATCTTCCGATGCAAGCCCTGATTTGCTTAACCGATCTATCCGGGCACTCTTACCGAAAATAACCAACCTACCCGCCAATGAAACTCATTGAGCGGGAGGGCGCGACAAACTGCGGCTCATTGATGTAATGACGCGGCTCTTTCTTCATCACGATTGATTCGATGAAGTCAACGATCTCGCTACGCGTGGCGCCGTTGCGGACTGTGTCACGCAATGAATGCTCGACAGTGGAGAAAAGGCAAGTGCGAATCTGACCGTCGGCAGTTAGACGAATGCGCGAGCAGGCGCCGCAGAATGGTTCAGTCACTGGCGCGATGATTCCGATTTCACCGGGAGCGCCGTCAGTAAAACGATAGCGAGAGGAAGTCTCAGAGCCGCGGTCGATATGGATCGGAGTCAGCGGAAATCGTTCGTTGATCCGTTCGCGAATCTCGCGGCCGGAGACTACGTCAGTGCGCGACCAATCATGGCCGGAATCCAACGGCATAAACTCGATGAAGCGCATCTTCACATCGTGCTCGCGAGCGAAGGCGGCAAAGTCTGCAACCTCGTCTTCATTGTGACCGCGGACGATGACCGCGTTGATCTTGATCGGATTCAAGCCTGCTTGTTTAGCCGCTGCGATTCCAGCAAGCACGCGATCCAACACGTCCACTCCCGTCATCTGTTTGAACTTGTCAGGCTTCAAACTGTCGACGCTGATCGTGATGCGATCCAGTCCGGCGTCTTTCAAGCCTTGCGCACGATCGGGCAGAAAGTAGCCATTGGTAGTGAGCGCCAGATCCTTTAGTCCTTTTGGTTTTAGCAGCGTCAGTTTTTCGATGATGGTTTCGATGTCGCGTCGCATCATCGGCTCGCCGCCGGTCAAACGAATCTTTTCAATGCCGAGCGAAACGAAGATTTCTGAGACGTATTCAATCTCTTCGTAGGAAAACATCTCTTCTTTCGGAGCAATTGGCGGCTCGCCATGCGGCAGGCAATAGAAACAACGAAAATTACAGCGGTCGGTGAGAGACACGCGCAAGTCGCGTATCGGACGATTATAAGAATCCTTGAGTAATCGTGGCATCTTTATGAGGATGATACGCGCCCGCGGAGCTAGTTCCAAATTCAGGCTGCCCAGCTATTTTTGCGCCAGGAATTCTTTCATCTTCCGCAGCTCCGGTCGGTCGCTATCAGCGTTTGCGGTCACGGCGATCAGCTTTGCGTAGTATTCGCCGGTTGTTTTCTTGTCGCCCATCATTTCCGCCGCACGCGCCGCGCCAAAGAGACCGTTGAAGCGGTTTGGCGAATCTTTTAACGACGCCGCAAACTCCTGCAGCGCCTGTCCGGGTTGATTCAGTTCCGTAAGCAGATCACCGAGCAACTCGCCCGCGGGAATGATCGGGCCGGGCGTAACCGGACGCTTTTCTGTAGCTGCTTCGAGAGCCGCAGCCGAACGCATTTGTGTAAGCGCCGCTTCGTGTTTTCCTTCGGCGTGCAAAGTCCAGGCAAGCGCCGCCTGCCGCTGGATTTCAACCTGTTCGGCCCAGTATTTTTCTTTGGCTGCGGCGAGCTCGTGCTGGATGGCGGCAAGTTTTTCCACGTCGCGACGCGCCGCCGCAGGGTTGTTGCTGCGCGCAGCACCCAGCGCACGTGCGAAATAAGTTATGGCCTCGGCGTAACGAAACTTGTTCCAGGGAAAGTTCGCGGGACGCAACTCAAGCTGCGCCGCTTCTGCCCACGCGCGTCTTTCGATTGCATAGCGCGCCGGTATCGCCGCCCAGGCGTAACCCACCTGGAAAACTTCCTGGTCAGCCTTACTGTTGGCGACGACTTGATCGAGTATGCGCTTGGCAGCTTTGTCCTGAGCGCCTTGCAGGTAGGCGTAGACGAGATAGTCCAGCGCATGGAGCTGATCAAATGAGACTGCGCCCGGGTGTGACATCTGAACGTGTTTCTGCGCTGCCGCTGCCGACGCCAAGTTTGATTGGATCGACTCCTGCCACAGACCGAGGCGCGTAAAGATGTGCGACGGCATGTGCAACGCATGCGGAGACGATGGCGCAATTTTCGCGTAACTGCGGGCGGCAGGAAGCGCGAGTTCGGCAAGGTCGGGATAATCAAAACTATGAATCAGGTAATGAGCCACGCCGGGATGTTGCGGCTCAGCCGGCAAAATCTTGTTAAGTATTGCGGCGGCCTTCTTTTGCTTTTCGTGAGTCTTGTCGGTTGTGGTGGCAGCAGCTCCCAGCAGTGACAGCGCATAAAAGATCGCCGCCTCATGGTCTTTCGGATATGTGAGATACACATTTTCCATGGCCTGCTCATAGGCGAGCGCGCGCGCCGGCTGCGGGAGCGTGTCGGAGTTTTTATAGAAAGCCTCTATGGCTGCGATGTAATCTTTTTCGCGCCCGGTCTTTCCTCCTATCGATTTCGCTTTTTCAACTGCGGCCCGACCTTTCTGGAGTTCCTCGATAGTCGCAGGCGCCCAAACAGGATGATAAAGACTCATCGCCACACCCCAATAAGCCATCGCGCAATCAGGATCACTCTTGGCTACTGCTGTGTAGGCCTTCTCCGCTTCGCCATACCAGAAGGAGTGCAGCAAGGCAGTGGCGCGATTGAATTGAAC
>JANLYZ010000168.1:0-4340 GCA_031365905.1 Chloracidobacterium sp.
GGTAGTGGAGAAATTAGATGGGATAGTGGATACTCCGAATGAGATGGTCACTATTACCCTCAAATGTCACCACTGCGGCAGCGAACGGTTAGTGCGCGATGGGCGCACGCCCAACGGCAAACAGCGTTACTGGTGTCACGAGTGCCAGCGGAGTAGTCGTGACGACCCACAGCCCAGAGGTTATCCCGAAGCTGAAAAAGACCGCATCCTCAATGCATATGAAGAGCGCAGTAGTTTACGCGGGCTGGAGCGGGTCTTCGGCGTCTCGCGCAAAACCGTCAGCGTCTGGCTCAAAAAAAAGCGGCTCAACTCCCCGACCTGAGCACGACACTGATTGAGCCAGCACCGGATGACCCTACGGCCACAGAGTTGGAACTGGACGAACTCTGGTCGTTTGTGCGCCAGAAGAGCCGCAAGCGCTGGATTTGGATCGCGCTCTCGCGGCGCACGCGCCAAGTCGTGGCTTATGTCGTCGGCGACCGCTCGGAAGCGACTTGCCGTAAGCTCTGGCAACGCATCCCGGCAGCCTATCGCGCGGCGCACTGCTACACGGATTTCTGGGAGGCTTATCGCAACGTCATCCCGGCAGCGCAACATACGCCGTGCGGCAAAGACAGCGGCCTCACCGCTCATGTCGAGCGGTGGAACAACACACTGCGGCAACGGCTGGCGCGCTTCGTCAGAAAAACTTTGTCGTTCTCGAAGTCGGATCGGATGCACAAGATTTGTCTGCGGTTGTTCATTCATCGCTACAATCTCTCTTTGCACCCCACCTGATTTCTCCACTACCGATAATCCTTCGACAACTTGAAGCCAATTTGTAAAAAAAAGTTCCCATCCTTAATTTGGAAAACACAATGAACATGCGAATTACCGGTAACGCCGGAAAAAGTCTGGCAGTCTGTTTTATGTTGTGCGGTTTTATGATCTCCTCAGCACACGCCCGAAGAACTTTGTTGACCTTGAAAAACGGCAAGGCAACCGTCAAGAAAATCATTCAACCGAGAAGAACAGGCGATGCACATTTCTATTTTCTCAAATTGCGTAAAGGGCAGTTGGTGGAGATAAAAGTTGTTTCAAATTCACTTCACCTGTCTGCAGAGAATGAATGCGGGATGTATTTCGAGTTGTTCGACGGCAGGGGCAAACAAGTGTTCCTCGGCGATGCGCCTGACGGAATTGACGACTGGGAAGGCATGATAGAGGAGGATGGGGACTACAAAATCAAAGTTTATATGAACTGTTTGGAGGGGTTTTCAACAGCCGACTTGCGCAAGAAGAAGCCCACATTTAATTACTCACTGGCGGTTCAACTGAAGACATAAGGCTCTTGTGATATGGCCTGTTTCCACTTGCGCGGCGAAAGAGGTAAAGGTTTTCTGACCATGAAAAAAGTTTCGCAGCTGTCTCTGCTCTGTCTTTTGCTCGGCGCTCACTCGTTGGCGAATGGGCAAACGAAGTCGAAATGTTTTCGCGCCGAATGGTTGCAAGGCGAGCGCGTCGTCGAATTCACGCTCAAGGGAAACAAGGCGGCGGGGACGTTCATAGTCAGAGGCGACAGCATGGCCAATACCGGAATTTACAACTTTAGCGGCACGCTTGATGGCAACACTTTGACCGTCGCCTTTGCCGGAAACAATTTGCCGGATGTCTCGCCGTCCGAGATGAAGAGTCTCGTCTGGACGCTTTTGCAGCGGGGCGATCAGGAATCACTGCGCATCAAATTCTCCGGCAAAAATTACGAGACGAATAGGTATGAAGAGAGCTTCGCTGATTTTGAATCGTGCGCCGTAAGTGCAAATAACCCTGCCTCCAGCGTCGCCAGCACACACTATGCGGCATTAACGAAGAGAGCGCACACGATTCGCTTCAATAGAGGCGCAAAGTCGGCGAGTCTTCGGCTTGATTCTCTCGGCAGGTCTGGAGAGGCGACCGCGACCGCGACGTTTTTGCTGAACGCCGCCAAGTCGCAAACGCTTGAGATAAAAGCGGGCGGTTGCAGCATCGAGGTCTATTTGCCGAACCGGAAACTTTACGAGTACGTCGAATGGGAAGGCGCGGGCGAAAAGACCTATGCCAGCACACAGATTGATCGGATGACAATCAAAGCGCTTCCCACGACCGGCAACTACCTGATCGTGCTGCGCAAATTAACTGCCGACAGCGTGCCTGAAACCCTGACCGTCATAGTGACAAATTAAAGATGACGATGAGAAAAACTTTTTTAGGGCTGTTGATGTCTCTATGTGTTTTCACGTCATTGATAGCGCAGGAGGCTGACGATAACCCGGCTAACTGGTGCCGCAACGGGTTGTTCCCGTCTGACAAAGCGGAGTTCAAGCTGGCGAAGATCGGCGGCAACTGGACAGCCCGGATTCACTTTTTGAAGGACGACGAAGGCTGCCCGAGTCCCGAAGTGAAATGCGAGACGAAGAGTTACCTCATCACGGGTGATGAGGTTCTGGTTTCGAGAACATACGGCCAATGGATTTGCGGTTGGTATCAACCCGCAAAGGGCAGCGAAACCGTCGGCTGGCTCCCGGCGGATAAACTGTTGATTTCTGCGCCACCCGCCCGTCCCGCCTTAGAAAACTGGATCGGGTTATGGAAGTACGGCGGAAACTCATTGGACATCCGGCGCGATAACAAGTCCGGTTTTCTCAAAGTTAAAGGTGCCGCCATCTGGCGCGGTCTAGGTGGTAACGTCCATGAGGGTGCTGTCGAAGCCGTAGCGCAACCTCAAAGCCATGAACTCATCCTCGTCGAAGAAGAATGCCGGGTGTCGCTCAAATTGGTGGACGCTTACCTCGTCGCCAGTGATAACTCAGAGTGCGGCGGCATGAACGTGCGGTTCAACGGCATCTATCGGAAAAACACTCACGCCAAGCCCATGATTCGATGACGAGTTTGAGAGGGCGACATCTGTTGACGAGCATCGACATGTTAGCAACTTCATGCGCGGCGGCGAGTGCTGGCCAAGCAACAACCAAGCAGGGACCTTTTGATGAATTGTGCAGGGTCATTGTCATAGTGCGACAGCAATTCGCGGACTCTTAACCTGCACGCAATTAGTTTATTCCGACAAAAGGGGTACTCGCAGTGAGCGCCCCTTTCCCTTCAGTAATTCCGGTTCAGGATCGCTGTGCGTATAACGTTTGCGTTGCAGCCGCCGCCGAAGGCGGTCGGCTGCAACGCGTTGTTACGCGGCATTGGCTTGCTTCGACTTTTCCCCACTGCAAAATCTGCACAAGTAAATCGACGTTGCCAACGTCATTCAGCGAGTCATCCTGCAAATTAGTTTGGTACGCGCCCCTTGACTGCGTTAGCCCGGGCACTATAGGTGATCCGGCCAGTGGCATCTGCGGGCAGGCGCGCGCGCATCCGCGCTTTGAGAAGCGCGAGATCGTCGGACGCCACCGCTGCGAGCTTTGCACCGACGCTCGGCCCCCCGCGGATTGTTGTCCAGTAGTCGTCGAAATCGGCGAATGTCCGTTGCACGGTGATCTCCCGCGTTTCGACGCCGTCCAAACCCGCACCAGTCCACAAGTCCCGCAGTGCATCTATGCGAGACGCGTCGGGGCTCGGCGGCGTCGGCACTGCAACGCCCAGCTCACGCATTTCCACATGCAGCGCCTCGTAAGGAAATCCACCGCCAAGCATGTCCCACGCGTAAGCTGTGACGGTGCCACCCGGGCAGACCACTCGCGCCATTTCGGCCACGCCCTTGGCCGGATCGGGCACGAAGAAAATCACCAGCGGCATGATAGCCACGTCGAACATGTCGGCGGGGAAAGACAAGGCCATTGCATCGCCCTGACGAAACTGTGCGACACGCGACGCGGGTCGTGTGCGCGCAAAGGCAAGCTGCTCCTCAGACGGATCTATCCCCTGGACTGAGACTGGGGCACAGCGCTCGACGAGCATTTCGGTAAAGGCACCGTTGCCGCAGCCAACGTCGAGCCAGCGCAAACCTGATTTGGGAGCAAGCCAGTCGAGGAAAGTTTCACCTGCCAGCTGGCTCCACTGCCCCATGTATCCTTCGTAGGCAGCCCCGTCGTCGAAGCGGATTTGGTTGGTCACCAGTAGTGTTTTCCTCCGGGTGGACTACCTGCGAAAAGTGGTGCTATATCGCGGTGTCTAGTGCCGCATAACAGTTGAGTTGACCGGGCGCGGCGATTACATTCAACCTTCGATTCAATCAATCAAGTTGAGAAAGAGGCTATCCGCGCTCCGGTCGTCCAACGGATTCGTTCGGCGTGAGCGAAGTCTAGCTCCGCGCTTCCCTGGCGCGCTTCGACCATTGCCAAAGACCACCCGTAATCTCAACGGGCAAACGATAG